>CAZTPK010000018.1:0-12700 GCA_964614765.1 uncultured Gammaproteobacteria bacterium | reverse complement strand
GCGCGCGCGCCAGCGACGTGGAATCGCTGATCGAGCTTGTCCAACGGGAGGTGGAAGGCCGCGACTGCATACGCCTCTTGCCGGAGGTGCGGATCGTCGGCGAGCACCAGCGAGGCGGTGACGATGGCTGAGAGGCTGCAACAGTACGGACGAGTCGCCGTATTGATGGGCGGACGATCGGCCGAACGCGAGATTTCGCTAATCAGCGGCAAGGCGGTGCTCGAGGCGTTGCGCGCCTCCGGCGTCGACGCGCACGCCTTCGATCCCGCGGAACGCGATATCGCGGAAATAAGGTCGTTCGACCGCGCCTTCATCGTGCTGCACGGGCGGGGCGGCGAGGACGGCACCATCCAGGGCGCCCTGGAGACGCTGGGCGTGCCCTACACGGGCAGCGGTGTCATGGCCTCGGCGCTGTGCCTCGACAAGTGGCGTACCAAGCTCGTCTGGCAGTCCTGCGGCGTACCCACGCCCCGGCACGTGCTGATTGACGCCTCGAGCGATACCGCCGGGCTCCACGACGCGCTCGGGTTGCCGCTCGTCATCAAGCCCGTGCACGAAGGCTCGACCATCGGACTGACCAGGGTGCAGCGCGCCGAGGACATCCCCGCGGCAGTGGCGATGGCGCGCCGTCACGACGATCTGGTGCTGGCGGAGGAATTCGTCGCCGGCCAGGAACTGACCGCCGGCATCCTCGGCCAAGAGGCGCTGCCGCTGGTGCGCATCGAAGCTCCGCAGGGCAACTACGATTACCAGAACAAGTACTTCAGCGACGAAACGAAGTACTTCTGCCCGGCCGGAATCGACGCGGTCATCGAGCGGCGCATCCAGTCCGATGCGCTCAGGGCGTTCCGGGTCCTGGGGTGCCGCGGCTGGGGGCGTGCCGACGTGATCCTGCGTTCCGACGGCAGCTATTCGTTTCTCGAGATGAACACGGTCCCCGGCATGACCGGTCACAGCCTGGTTCCGATGGCGGCGAGACAGGTCGGGATCGACTTCCCGGCGCTGGTGCTGCGCATCCTGTCCTCGACGCTGAGCCGTGGAGGAGCGCCATGATGACCCTCGGGCGCGCTCGCAACCGACGCAAACAGCCGCCGCGGCAGCGCCCGTGGGGGCTCTACGCGGGCGGCGCGTTGGCGACCTGCGCATTGCTGCTCGCCGCCTATTCGGTGCACTGGATGCTGAATCCGCACAACATGCCGATACGCAGCGTCCGCGTCGACGGCGAGTTCCGCCATCTGTCCGCCGAGCGACTGCACCAGGTCGTGGCCGCGGAGGCGACCGGCGGATTCTTCAACGTCAACGTTCAGGACATCCGCGCCGCCGTGATGGCCGACCCGTGGGTCCGCGACGTCGCCGTCCGCCGCATCTGGCCCGATCAGCTGTACGTCACTGTCATCGAGCAGCGGGCAATCGCGTACTGGGGCGACGACGGCCTGCTGAACGACCGCGGCCAGGCGTTCAATGCGCCGCGCGGAACGTTCCCGCACGGGCTCGTGCAACTGCGCGGGCCGAAGGGCACCGAGCTGCAGGTGTTGAACCGTTACCGCCAGCTCGCCAATTTGTTCCGGCCACTGGGGCTGCGCGTCGGGCGTGTCGAACTCACGGACCGGCGCGCGTGGAGCTTCACGATAGACGGCGGATTCCACGTGGTCGTCGGGCGGACCGATTTCGACGGGCGCGTGCAGCGGCTGCTCGCGACCTTGCCGCGCGTGAGCGACCGTCTGCAGCAGAGCGAGGTCATCGATCTGCGCTACACCAACGGATTCGCCATACGCCCGCGTGGAACGGCGGACGATGACGCGGGATAGGAGTCGCAATCAATGATAAAGAAGTCGGACAAGAATCTGATCGTGGGCCTGGACATCGGTACGTCCAAGGTCGTGGCCATGGTCGGCGAGGTCACCGCCGACGGCCAGGTCGAGGTCGTCGGGATCGGCTCGCACCCCTCGCGCGGATTGAAGAAAGGCGTGGTTGTAAATATAGACTCCACAGTCCAGTCCATACAGCGGGCCGTGGAGGAGGCCGAGCTGATGGCAGGCTGCGAGGTACGCTCAGTGTACGCAGGCATAGCCGGAAGCCATATCCGGAGTCTGAATTCGCACGGCATCGTCGCGATCAAGGAGAGCGAGGTAACCCAGAACGACGTCGATCGCGTCATCGACGCGGCTCGCGCCGTTGCGATACCGGCCGATCAGCGCATCCTGCACATCCTTCCGCAGGAATTCGTCATCGACAACCAGGAGGGCATACGCGACCCGATCGGCATGTCGGGAGTGCGCCTGGAGGCCAAGGTTCACATGGTCACCGGAGCGGTCAGTGCCGCGCAGAACATCGTGAAATGCGTGCGCAGATGCGGGCTGGAAGTCGACGATGTGATCCTGCAGCAGCTCGCGTCCGCGCAGGCCGTCCTGACCGACGACGAGCGCGAGCTGGGCGTGTGCCTCGCCGACATCGGCGGCGGCACCACGGACATCGCTGTGTTCGTCAACGGCGCCATCCACCACACCGCGGTGATCCCGATCGCCGGCGATCAGGTCACCAACGACATAGCCGTGGCATTGAGAACGCCGACGCATCACGCCGAGGACATCAAGATCAAATACGCCTGCGCGCTGACCCAGCTTGCCAATCCCGAGGAGACGATCGAGGTGCCGAGCGTGGGCGACCGGCCGCCGCGGCGTCTGTTGCGCCAGACGCTGGCAGAGGTCGTGGAGCCGCGCTACGAAGAACTCTTCTCACTCATACACGCCGAACTGAAGCGCAGCGGCTTCGAGGAGCTTATCGCCGCGGGCGTGGTGCTGACAGGCGGCGGCTCGAAGATGGATGGCGTCATCGAACTGGCCGAGGAGGTATTCCATTGCCCGGTGCGGCAGGGCGTGCCGCAGTTCGTTACCGGACTCGCCGATGTCGTGCGCAACCCGGTTTACTCGACTGCCGTCGGCCTGCTCCTGTTCAGCAACAAGGTCTTGCCGGCGGGCAAGCACACGCCGCGCGTTGACGGCGGATTGAAGAACGTGTGGGAACGCATGAAGAGCTGGTTTCATGGAAATTTCTGAGGGTCGAACTTGGGGTCAATCACTGGGGCGGACGCACCGCGAGGAGGTCTTATGGCATTCGAACTGATGGACACGGTAAACCAGAACGCAGTGATCAAGGTCATCGGCGTGGGCGGTGGAGGGAGCAACGCCGTGCAGCACATGGTGGCGGCAGACATCGAGGGGGTGGATTTCATCTGCGCCAATACCGACGCGCAGGCGCTCAAGATGTCGGCGGCGCGCATGACGCTGCAGCTCGGGAAGAACATCACGAAGGGGCTCGGAGCCGGCGCCGACCCCGAGGTCGGACGGCAGGCGGCGCTCGAGGATCGCGATCAGATCGCCGACGTGCTCGAAGGTTCCGACATGGTGTTCATCACCGCCGGAATGGGCGGAGGCACCGGCACCGGCGCCGCGCCGGTCGTGGCGCAGGTCGCCAAGGACCTCGGGATCCTCACGGTCGCGGTGGTCACGCGCCCCTTTGGCATGGAAGGTCGTCGCCGCTCCGAGGCGGCGAACAAGGGGATCAAGGAGCTCAGCCAGTTCGTCGATTCCCTGATCACCATCCCGAACGAAAAGCTGCTGAGCGTGCTAGGGCGCGACGTGAGTCTTCTGGACGCCTTCAAGGCAGCCAACGACGTGTTGCTGGGTGCGGTCCAGGGCATCGCCGATCTCATCACCCGTCCGGGTCTCATCAACGTCGATTTCGCCGACGTGCGGACGGTCATGAAGGAAATGGGCATGGCGATGATGGGCACGGGCCGGGGCAGCGGGCCGGAGCGCGCGAGGATTGCGGCAGAATCGGCCATCGCCAGTCCGCTGCTGGAGGACGTGAACATCGCCGGCGCGCGGGGGATATTGGTCAACATCTCGGCGGGTCCCGACATGAAAATCGGCGAGTTCGACGAGGTCGGCACCCTGGTCAAGAATTTCGCTTCCGACAATGCCACCGTCGTAGTGGGCACGGTGCTCGACCCGAACGTCTCCGACGAACTGCGGGTGACCGTGGTCGCAACCGGTCTGGGTCGGGAGGAGCGGGCGGCTGATCATGTGCCGGCGGCCGCGCAGCCGGTGGTGCAGGCGGTGCCGGTGATGACCCCCGTCGCGCAGCCGGGGCCTACCGTCGGCAAGCACGCCTACGCGGACGCCGCCGAGGTGTCGGGACGGGAGCGAGCCCTGCGCAAGCGCGACTCGCGCGCCGCCGTGGACTACGCGGAGAACCCGAACTATCTCGATATTCCGGCGTTTCTGAGGCGCCAGGCGGATTAGCGCGAGAGTCGATCGAAAGAGGACCTTCACCGGAGGCGAAGACGGGCCCGGGCGGTTCAGGTACCGTTTGGAAACATTTGTGATATCATTCACTTTGCTGCTCTGCCGCAAGGTGGGGCTCGAGGTCCCAGATGATCCGACAAAGAACACTTAAAAACGCGATCCGTGCGACCGGTGTTGGGCTCCACTCGGGGAAAAAGGTCTTCATGACCCTCCGCCCGGCTGCGCCAGACACGGGAATTGTTTTCAGGCGTATCGACCTGGATCCGCCGGTCGACATTGCCGCCCGCGCGGAGAACGTTGGCGATACCCGGCTCTGCACCAGCTTGGCCAAGGGAGACGTGCGCGTGGCGACGGTAGAGCATCTGCTCTCCGCGCTTGCCGGGCTGGGCATCGACAATGCCTATGTCGACCTGACCGCCGCCGAGGTGCCGATCATGGACGGCAGCGCGGGGCCGTTCGTGTTCCTCATTCAGTCGGCCGGCGTGCAGGAGCAGTCTGCGCCGAAGCGATACATCCGTATCAAGAGGCCGGTCGTCGTCGAGGACGGCGAGAAGAGCGCGAGATTCGAGCCCTTCGACGGCTTCAAGGTCTCGTTCGCCATCGATTTTGACCACCCCTATTTCCATCAGACCAGCAAGTTCGCCGAGATCGATTTCTCAACGACGTCGTTCGTGAAGGAGGTCAGCCGCGCGCGCACCTTCGGCTTCATGCGGGAGGTGGAGCTGTTGCGGCAGAGACAGCTCGCGCTGGGCGGGAGCCTGGCCAATGCCGTGGTCGTCGATGACTATCGCGTGCTCAACGAGGACGGGCTCCGCTACGAAGACGAGTTCGTCAAGCACAAGGTACTCGATGCCATCGGCGATCTCTACCTGCTCGGGCACACGCTGATCGGCGCGTTTCACGGCAACAAGTCCGGGCACGAATTGAACAACAAGCTGCTGCGTGCGCTATTGGCGGACGCACAAGCATTTGAAGTTGTTACATTTTCAGACGAGAAGGCGGCGCCCATCTCGTTTGCGCAGCCCGCGGTCGCGGTCTAGCAGACCTGTTCGTTCCCGTCGACGCGGGCGGGCGTGGCCATCGACAAGTTTGTCGATGCAGTGTTAGTCTTCGCCAGTCAGTGGTTGAGTTTCCGTCGCCATCACTCATGCGACGCCAATCGTAGCAGCGCCGCCTGCACCGCCCCGTCGCCGCAGCCGTAGGCGGCGTCGCGAAGCAGCTTGGCCGAATTGGCCGACAAGCGGGGGCGACGTAGCAGTGCCGACGTGGGTCGCGTTTGCGACAGGGTCACTTTCACGTCAATCTCAGAAATGGAGTTATCGGGCGCAACGTCCTTCATGCGCCGCAATACATCCGGTAGCTGGCAGCGCAGTCGCGTCGCCCATACCGGCGAATCCGTAGTCAGAACTAGGCGTCGGCCGCGAAGATTCGCGACGCGGAAGCGGGATCGCAGATTCTGGGGAAGCAGACTGCGGATGACCGCCTCGACGCGCAGGAGTTCGTGAGCATGCCGCAGGAGCGGGCTTAGCGTTCCGTCACCGGACGCCTTGATGACCGCAGGGAAGTGCACGGGCATTTTTTTCATCAGTGCCGGCTCGTGCCTGGTGTCAAAGGGAACAAGAAAAAACGTCGAACTTCAAGAGGAGGCGTTGCCACGGCAACTGAAAGCTTATATGCAAATCGTCTTCCTAGCCAATTCACGCGTCGGTAGCTACCGTTTCAAAATCGGCCTAATGGGTGCAATGGCATGTGCCGGGATCGTCGCCGCCGCAGGCGCCGGCGCGTATTATGCCGGCACGTTGCGAGGCGAAAGCGACGCCGTCGTCAAGTTGCGCGCCCAGGAGCAATCGCGTGAGCCGATTTGGAAGGGCCAGATCGAGGAGCAGCGCGACGGCATTGCGAAGCTCAACTCGACCATCCAGTTGAACGTGAACGCCATCGCCGTGCGCCTCGGGGAGATGCAGGCGCACGTGGCGCGCCTGAATGCGCTGGGTGAGCGACTGGCGTCCATGGCGCAGCTCGCGGAGGGCGAATTCGATTTCTCGTCGACTCCGGCCGCCGGTGGCCCGGCGCCCGAAACGCCGGCCGGCAGTGATATCAACGACATCGCGCGCGCGTTCGCCACCCTGACGGCGGAGATCGACGATCGTGCCGAAAAGCTGGAGGCCCTGGAGGCGATGCTCCTCGACCGGGACCTGCAGGAGCAGACCTCACCGGCCGGCTGGCCGCTGAAAGGCGGCTGGATTTCCTCGACCTACGGCAGGCGCGTCGACCCGTTGACCGGGCGCAGGGAATTCCATTCGGGAGTCGATTTCGTCGGACCGCCGAATTCCAAGGTTGTCGCCCTAGCGACCGGAGTCGTGAGCTTCGCCGGACCGCGGAGCGAGTACGGCAACGTCATCGAGGTCAATCACGGCGACGGTGTCGTCACGCGCTACGCCCACAACAAGAAGATCCTGGCCAAGGTCGGCGACAAGGTCGAGAAGGGCCAGGAGATTGCCGTCATGGGAGCGTCCGGCCGCACCACTGGACCGCACGTGCATTTCGAAGTAATACGAGACGGGGTAATTGTTGATCCGGTAGACTATATAAAGTCTGCCAAGGATGCTTCCCGGAGTATATCCAAGCAGGATTCCTGACCCACCCGCCTGGGCCCGTCAGGGGTCGGCGCGAAGCCCCCCGGTCCTGGCTCGGCCGCGCACGTTCCACCGAGCGGTGCAACGGGAACACGTGGCCGTGCTCAGCGTCCAACGCAGCGTTGAATTCCCATCCGGACACGTGAGCAACTCTCCGATACATGCTGAACCCAATTTCCCTGGTCGGTAACGCCGTTCGCCTCGTCGTCGGCAGTCGCAACGAGCGCACGCTGCGCCGGATGCGCAAGGTGGTTGCCCGCATCAACGCCCTCGAGGCGGAGCTGCAGCCCCTCACCGATGAGCAGTTGCGGGCGAAGACCGAGGAGTTTCGCGCGCGCTCCGCGGCAGGCGAGACGCTCGACGCGCTGCTGCCGGAGGCATTCGCCGTGGTTCGAGAGGCCTCGCGGCGGGTGCTGGAGATGCGCCACTTCGACGTGCAGCTCATCGGCGGCATGGTGCTGCACGAGGGACGGATCGCGGAGATGCGCACCGGCGAGGGTAAGACCCTTGTCGCTACGCTGCCGGCTTACCTGAACGCGCTCACGGGCAAGGGCGTGCACGTGGTGACCGTGAACGATTACCTGGCGCGGCGCGACTCGGAGTGGATGGGGCGGCTCTACTCGTTCCTGGGCCTGAGTACCGGAGTGATCCTATCGAACATGCGGCCAGCCGAGCGCCAGAGCGCCTACGCCGCGGACATCACCTACGGCACCAACAACGAATTCGGTTTCGACTATCTGCGAGACAACATGGCCTTCTCGAAAGAAGACCGTGTGCAGCGCGGACTTAACTTCGCGATTGTCGACGAGGTCGACTCCATTCTCATCGATGAGGCGCGCACTCCGCTCATCATCTCCGGCCCGACCGAGGATAAGACCGACCTCTACGTGCGCGTGAACAAACTGATACCGCGACTGACGCGTCAGGATAAGGAGCCGGGCGAGGGAGTGATCGACAGCGGCGATTATTGGGTGGACGAAAAAGCCCGCCAAGTTCACCTGACGGAGCGCGGGCACGAACATGTCGAGGAACTGCTGACCCGGGAGGGGATGCTTGCCGAAGGCGACAGCCTCTACAGCGCCGCCAACATCGGTCTGATGCATCACGTCAATGCCGCGTTGCGCGCACATACGTTGTTCAGGCGCGATGTCGACTATGTGGTCAAGGATGGCAGCATCGTCATCGTCGACGAGTTCACCGGACGGACCATGCCCGGCCGCCGATGGTCAGAGGGCCTGCACCAGGCAGTCGAAGCAAAAGAAGGCGTAACGATACAGAACGAGAACCAGACCCTCGCATCGATAACCTTCCAGAACTACTTCCGCCTGTACAAGAAGTTGGCCGGCATGACCGGAACGGCGGACACAGAGGCGCCGGAGTTCCTGCAGATTTACGGACTCGAGGTCGTGGTAATCCCCACCCATCGACCGATGATCCGGCAGGATTTCGGTGACGTCGTCTACCTGACGACGGAGGAAAAATTCAAGGCCATCATCGACGACATCAAGGACTGCGTCTCGAGGGGACAGCCGGTCCTCGTCGGCACGGCCTCCATCGAGACCTCCGAGTACCTCTCGGGCCTGCTGACGAAAGAGAAGATCGATCACCAGGTGCTGAACGCCAAATTCCACGAAATGGAGGCCCAGATCGTCGCCCAGGCCGGCCGGCCACGCGCGGTGACGGTTGCGACCAACATGGCGGGGCGCGGTACCGATATCGTGCTCGGCGGCAACCCCGAACCGGAGATCGCGGCGATAAGAAACGATGCGACGCTGAGCGAGGAGGAGCGGGCGCGGCGCATCGCCGAGGTGAAGGCCGGGTGGCAGAAGCTGCACGATCAGGTCGTGAGCTGCGGAGGCCTGCACATCGTCGGAACGGAGCGCCATGAGTCGCGGCGCATCGACAATCAGCTTCGTGGCCGTTCCGGTCGCCAAGGAGACCCGGGATCCAGCAGGTTCTATCTCTCCCTGCAGGACAGCCTGATGCGGATATTCGCCTCCGATCGGGTGGCGGCGATCATGCAGAAGCTCGGCATGCAGCCGGGCGAGGCCATTGAGCATCCGTGGGTGACGCGTGCCATCGAGAACGCGCAGCGCAAGGTCGAAGCCAGGAATTTCGATATCCGCAAACAGCTGCTCGAGTACGACGATGTCGCCAACGACCAGCGCAAGATCATCTACGAGCAGCGCAACGAACTTTTGGATGCCGAGGAGATCGCCCAGACCATCGTCGACATCCGCGAGGATGTCGTCAACGGCATCGTACGGCAGTACGTCCCGCCGCAGAGCTTCGAGGAGCACTGGAACATCCCTGGTCTGATGCAGGCGCTCGAGCAGGAGCTGGGCATGAAGCTTCCGATCGATGCCTGGCTGAAGGAGGACAGCTCGCTGCACGAGGAGACCCTGCGCGCGCGCGTGCTGGCGGAGGTGGAGGCCGCCTACAAGGCCAAGGAGGCTGCAGCAGGCGAGGGCGTCCTGCGGCATTTCGAGAAGGCCGTCATGCTGCGGGTGCTCGACCAGCACTGGAAGGAACACCTGGCCGCGATGGATTACCTGCGCCAAGGAATACACCTGCGCGGCTACGCGCAGAAAAATCCGAAGCAGGAATACAAGCGCGAGGCCTTCGAGATGTTCCGGCAGCTGCTCGAGAACATCAAGCGCGATGTCGTCGGCATACTGTCGCGCGTTCAGGTGCGCACGGAGGCCGAGGTCGAGGCCATCGAGGCAAGCCGTCGTCGCGCGGCTCCCGTGCAATACACCCACGCCGAGGCGGCGAGCGCCTTGAGCGGCGCGACCGAGGAGCAGGCGGAGCAGGCCGCGGATCTCGGCGCCGAGGGCGCGACGCCGCGCCAGGTCGCCAGCGTCGCACCATTCGTGCGCGGCGGCCCCAAGGTCGGCCGCAATGACCCATGTCCGTGCGGCTCGGGCAAGAAGTTCAAGCAGTGCCATGGCCGCATCGGTTGACATCAACGGCCTATCGATGAATTAGCAGGGCATGGTCGCGGGCGACATTCCTTTCCGCCAACCCATGCCCGTGGCCGGTATTCGCATCGGAACCGCCGCGGCGGGCATCAAACGGACTGATCGCAAGGACCTGGTTCTCTTCGAGCTGGCTGTCGGATCGGAATGTGCGGCCGTCTTCACGCGCAATGCGTTTTGCGCCGCCCCCGTGATCGTGGCCCGTGACCACTTGTGCAGACAGCGTCCGAGGTATCTCCTCGTCAATTCCGGAAATGCGAATGCCGGCACCGGAGCGCAAGGGCTGCAGGCCGCGCTCGAAACCTGCCGAATGGTCGCGCGGGTTGCCAACGTGACAGAGACCTCCGTGATGCCCTTTTCTACCGGTGTGATAGGCCAGCCGCTGCCGCTGGAGAAATTTGCATCCGCAATCCCGATTGCATTTTCGTCTCTTGATGCGGGCGCCTGGGCGGATGCCGCGCATGCGATCATGACCACGGACACGCTTCCGAAGGCGAAGTCGGAGATGGTCGACATAGACGGTCGCACCGTCGTGGTCAGCGGCATCGCCAAGGGCGCCGGCATGATACGCCCGGACATGGCAACCATGCTGGCATACGTCGCGACCGACGCGGCGGTGAGCCGACAGGCGCTGCACCATATGTTGACGGCCGCAGTCCGAGGCAGCTTCAACCGCATCAGCGTGGACGGCGATACCTCGACCAACGACGCCTGTGTCCTGATCGCCACCGGACAAGCGCGCAACACGCCAATTACCGACGCCTCCTCGGCGCAGGGCCAGGCCTTGCAGGCGGCGCTGGACAGGGTATTCGCCTTCCTGGCCGAGGCGATAGTCCGGGACGGTGAGGGAGCGTCGAAGTTCATTCGCATCAGGGTCGAAAGAGGTCTCAGCGAAACGGAGTGTTCGGGCGTCGCATATACCATCGCGCACTCGCCGCTCGTGAAGACGGCGTTTTTCGCCTCGGATGCGAACTGGGGCCGAATCCTGGCGGCGATAGGTCGCGCCGGGGTCTCGGATCTGGACATAGCGGCGATCACCATCGATCTCAACGGCGTACGCATCGTGGAGGGCGGCGGCCGCGCAGCGAGCTACACGGAGGAGGCCGGGCAGGCAGCAATGCGGCCGACGGACATCGAAGTGGTGGTCGACCTCGGGCGTGGTGAGGCCAGAGCAGAGGTGTGGACCTGCGATCTCTCCTTCGATTACGTCCGTATCAACGCAGAGTACAGGACCTGACGACGATTCCGATGCGGACAGGACCACCGGCCGATGCCGTGCACGTGGTGGCGGCAGTGCTCCGGAATCGCGATGGCGAGGTGCTCCTCGCGCGGCGTCCGGAGCACGCGCACCAAGGCGGGTTGTGGGAGTTCCCCGGGGGCAAGGTGGAGGAGGGCGAAGCGGTGGAGGCCGCATTGCGGCGTGAGCTCGCCGAGGAACTTGGCGTCGCCTGCGGATCGGCATGTCCGCTCATCACCGTTTCGCACAGGTATAGTGACAAACATGTCTGGCTGGACGTCTGGGAGGTGACGGACTGGACTGGAACACCCGCCGGTCGCGAGGGGCAGCCGCTGCGTTGGGTGCGTCCGGACGCTTTTCACGAGATCGCCATGCCCGCCGCCGACGTCCCCGTCATCACCGCGCTTTCGCTGCCGTCCACTTACCTCGTAACACCCGAACCGGACCGCCCGCTTGCGTCGTTCCTTTGCCAGCTGCGAGGCAGCCTGGCCGACGGCGCGGCGATGATGCAGTTGCGGGCGAAATCGCTGTCCGAACGCGATTATCTTGCGCTCGCGCGCGAGGTGATCGAATGCGCCGCTGCCAGCCGCTGTCGCGTGCTGATCAACGCCGACCCGGACATGGTCGAACGTCTCGGGGCCGACGGCGTGCATCTGGACAGTCAACGGCTCCATGAACTCGGCACGCGGCCGCTGCCGCGCTCGAAGCTGGTTGCCGTCTCCTGCCACAACGCGGATGACCTGCGACAGGCCAGATGTATCGAGGCCGATTTCGCCGTACTCGGGCCGGTGAAGACCACGGCCACCCATCCCGATCGGGTCCCATTGGGATGGGAACGGTTTTCGTCCATGGCGGTCGCCGCCGGGCTACCGGTCTACGCCATAGGCGGCATGGCGAGATCGGATGTGCCCATCTCGAGGCGCGCCGGCGGTCAGGGGATCGCCGCGATCAGGTCCCTATGGGGCGGCAGCACCCCTGGAGAGCGCGGACCTGCCGGCTAAGGCGTTACTGCCCTCAATTGCGGGTGATTTCCGGCGGCTGTGCAGCGTAACCGGCACCGTCTTCGCAATCGACCGGCGAGGGCGGCGCCCCCCGTATACGGTAGCTCTCCGTCGCCCACCCGTGCAGGTCGACCATCCGGCAGCGTTCACTGCAGAATGGCCGGTAGCGATTACAGGGATCCAGGCTTGTTGCGGCACCACACCGCGGGCAGCGAGCGTCCATCTTGGCAACGGCTAGAGGTTGCAGCATTGCAGTTCGAATTCGATGTCCTTTGCGGTCTGCATGGGCCGCTGTCCGGTATCACGCTGCTCGAGAAAGCGGATGGTGAATCGATGTTTGCCGCCGCTGATCTCGGGGAACACGTCCAGATCCGCGATGATTCCGACGCGCACCAGCTGACACAACACATTCGGTTCCACCGGCTGCTGGTAGAACCCTGCACCGGCGACGACGAACTGCGGGTGGGCACTGTCGCGTACCATGCCGAGAGCCCGCTCTACCCCCACGCGGATAATCTCCAGATCACTAATCCAGTTCTGC
>CAZTPK010000017.1:0-12824 GCA_964614765.1 uncultured Gammaproteobacteria bacterium | reverse complement strand
ATCACATCCCCAACGACACCAGCGGGTTCTCCGCGACTCTCCTGAGGAACCGCCATACCGGCAAGTACACGCTCTCCTTCCGCAGCACGGAGTCGAAACCGTGGGAGGATGGCGGCGACAACGAGCGCGACGGCGCCGACGGCGCCGACGGCGAGATATCCTACGACGGCTTTGCCTGGGCGCAACTGCATGGCATGGAGCAGTACTTCCAGCATCTCCTGCGCGGTGAGCTGTACACCGCGGGTTACACCTCGTCATCTGCGGGCGATCTGGTTCGCGAGGCCCTCCGGTCGGACCAGATCACGGTCACCGGCTATTCGCTCGGCTCGCACTTGGCACAGCTCTTCACCCTGATGCACTACGACCGGGTCGAGCACGCCTACACCTTCAACGGTGCCGGCTTCGGCTGGCTCGAGGACGTCCAGACGGGCCTGTCGTACGGGCAGGCGGTCCTGAACAGGCTGGACCTGTACGACCGGATCATGGCCGACCCGGCCGCCTTCCTCGACCAGTTCACGTTGAGCGAACTGCAGACGCACTTCAATAACGTGGTGCCGAGTACGAAGGAAGAGATGCTCGCGTTCGTGCTCGACCAGCACAACAACAATAGCTACCAACGCATCTATGACGACCCGCTGTACGAGTACGCCACGCTCGTACTAAACCGCGGTACCAGCGGGGCGCTGTGGTCCAGCCTCGTGGAGCCGAACGAGATCCTGCCGCTACTTTCCATCTTCGGCCACGGCGAGGACCGCACCCCGGACGCCAAGGTCACCAACCTTTTCGGTCTGTCCACGCAGTTCGATCCGGAGTTCGTGGCCGGCGCCGGCCAGATCGTGGGCAGCTTCGACGGCATCTTCATCGAGAATCAGCCCGTCCTCACCTACTCCAATCCCAAGACCTTCTTCGACGTGTTCGGCGACACGCACAGCATCACGCTTCTCGCCGATACGCTCGCGGTCATGGCCCTGTTCGAGCGGATCGATCCCCAAGTCGATCACCGTCTGCTGAACGGCATCTTCACTGCCGCGTCGGCGAACCGCGCACGATGGTACGCTGTCGAGCCGCTGCCGGTGGACAGCGTCGCGGAGGGCGACAGCCTGGAGCGGGTCCTCGATGCGCTCGGAGAGCTGCTATATCGTGAGGCGTGGCAGCCGACGCCATACTCCCGCGCCTTGGGCGCCTACGGCGATCTCGCCCTCAGGAACCAGTTCCACGACAACGTCAGGCGCGTGCGGGACGGCCTCGCCGGGCAAGCGGGTACGGTCCAAAGCCTGGTCGGCATGGACGCCTCCGAGATGTGGAGCAGAGCCAAGTCCGATGCGGCCTATCGATACGCCCTCCTGCATCTGAACCCGTTCGCAGTTACGGGAAACGCCTCGCTGTACGAGGCGCACGCGGAGGACCTCGCATTGTTCAATGCCGAGGACGGAACCGGTGTCGTCACCGAGGAGTATCTGCTCGACCGGGCTCAGTTGCTAGAGGCGACGCTGAGGTTCAACTTCCGCGATGTCGATTCGGCGGGCACCTACTACCACACCGCCACGCCGATGCCCGTCACGCACTACGTCGACCGGGAAACCGGCGTGGAAGCCACGACTTTCGGCGATCCGGCCACGGTGCGGCGGCAGTACGTATTTGGCACGGGCAGCGACGATGCCGGTGACGGCGCGCTGCGTGGCGCGGAGTCGGAGGATCACCTCTACGGCGGCGACGGCAACGACGCGCTCGCCGGCGGCGCCGGCAGCGACTACCTCGAAGGCGGGCGGAATGACGACGCCTATGAGGAGCTGGGCGACCGCGACGTGGTCTTCGACGTCCAGGGCGACGATGTCTACCGCATCGTCGGCGACGCTAACGTCGCCATCACGGACCTGGACGGCATCGGATCGATTACCTGGGACGGCGAGACGCTTCCCGTCGCGACCCTGCTGTCGCCGGGTCTGTTCGGCGACGGGACTCCGCAGGACGGCGCGGTTTTTAGCAGTGACGACAAGGTCTTTACGTTTGCCATCGCCGGCAAGGATCTGGTGATCACGAGCACGCGGCACGTGGGCTCCACGATCACCATCCGGGATTACCGTGGACTCGCGGCGGGAAGCCGTCTTGGGTTGGCGCTGCGCGACGCCGCCGCCAACGACGGCCCTGCGTTCACTGGGTCAGGCGGCAATGACACGATCGGGATGAGTCCGAACGAGCCCATTCCCTACACGCTGGTAGACGCCGGCGCCGGCCGGGACACCATCTATCTTGGAGAGCGTCAGAAAAGCGGATCCCTCGACCATTTCGACCTCTCAGGGCTGACGATCCACGGCGGTGATGGCGACGATCACGTGCTGACGTATCACTTCGATCGCTTCCCGAGCGGCAGCTACGACGACATTGCGGACACCAGCGGCTTCGGGCCACGGGCGTTCGGTGACGCGGGCGACGACAACATGGAGGGCACCTCACTTGCGGACTACTTCGACGGTGGATCCGGACACGATGTCGTGCTCGGATTCGCCGCCGGGGATACCGTTGCCGGCGGCATCGGCAACGACTGGATCGACGGCGGCGGAGGCGGCGATCTACTGCACGGTGGCGACGGCGACGACCGCCTGCTGGCCGGACATGCCGCGGACGTCCTGCACGGCGGAGAGGGGGCGGACTGGCTGTACGGTGACTCGGTGACCGGGGTTCCGATGCTGGTCAACGGCACCTCGGCGTGGGATGGAGTCAACGTCGTCGTGTTCGACGTGGGGCCGAACTTCTGGACGCGGGACTATTACTTCATCGAGGACGTCACTGCCGAGAGGGCGGGGAGAGACGAGATGCGGGGTGGTGGCGGGAACGACGTGCTCTTCGGTGGATTCGACAACGACGCCCTGGATGGTGAGGCAGGCGAGGACTACCTGGCCGGCGAGGCGGGCGACGATACGCTCGAGGGCGGTGATGGTGACGACGTCCTGTACGGCGACGTGGAACCGGCGCGGTTCGAGTCGGACGGCCGAGTTCTTGCAACCATGCCCTCCTCGCCGCCCTACCTCTTGCGAAGCCGTCAATACGCAGACGGCCAGCTCGATGCGGGGCGTGACACGTTGCGAGGCGGGGCAGGACAGGATCGGCTGTTCGGGGGCGGGGGCGGCGACCTCCTGGAGGGCGGCGCCGGCGGGGACCTGCTGAAAGGCGAGGAAGGCGAGGATGTACTCGACGGCGGCAGCGGCGACGACATCCTCTACGGCATGGATGGCGACGACGCGCTGCGTGGTGGCGACGGCAAGGACACTCTGCACGGCGGCGACGGCAATGACGCCTACCTCGACGGGGCGGGCGAGGACATTCTCATCGATACCGGCGGCAACGATGTCTATCGCGCGTCCGGACAATGGGGCGCTGTCCTCATCGACGACGCCCAGGGCGATGATCGCCTGATACTGGATGCGATGTCCGGGGGCGTCGACGTTGCGCGCCTGGGCAGCGACCTGAAGATCGTCTCCGGCACGAACTCCGTTTCGATCCGGAACTGGTTTACGGGCAACCGGATCGAAACCATCGAGTTTGCAGACGGAGTGGTGCGGACAGCATCCGAGCTGGTCGCGCCGCTGCTCACCCAGGACGGCACCTCGGGTGACGATACGCTCATCGGTCTCGACGAGGCCGACGATCGGATCCTTGCCGCCCTCGGGAACGACGAGCTCGCCGGCGGCTCGGGCAACGACACCCTCGATGGCGGCCCGGGCAACGATCGGATCGACGGCGGAGAAGGCGACGACATCCTTATCGGCGGTGGGGGAGACGATGCCCTGATAGGCGGACGCGGGGCGGACACCTATGCCCTGGGCGCCGGCAACACGTCCATCATCGAGGACTCCAGCGATGCGCAGGTCAACGTGCTGCGCCTGCCGGACGGCGTCGTCGCGAACGACATCGAGATCCGGCGCTTCGGCAACGATCTGCTGATGACCTACGGCGCGGACAGCACCGTCGTCGCCGACTATTTCCAGGCGCCTCATCTCTGGGATATCCGGACAGAAGACGGGGCACCGGTCGATCTCGCCTCGCTCGTCTCGCCGGCCATGCACGACGAGACCTGGATACAGGGGGCCTGGAACGCCTTCTACGCCAGGGAACGTGCGCAGCTTGCCGCCGACATCCAGGGCTACAACCGGGAATCGGGCCGGCAGCAGGGCGTTTTCGGCCGGGTACGGCAATCGCAGCCCGTCGGCATGAGTGTGAGCGGCGGGGGCGAAACGGGTGCCTACCTGTGGACCTACCTCGCCACCGACGAGAACGGCGTACCGCTCGTCGACGAGGAGGGACACATGTATGTCCTGCAGTACTATTCGCCCGGGGCGCCGCAAGACGACGAGCCGCGGTTCAGCTATCCGCTGCTCTACCTCACCAATTACTCCATGGTGTCGAACGTGCAATCGGGCACCGCGGGCGCCGATAACGTGCTGCGGGAGACTCCGATCCCCGAATTCCTGGGTGCCGACACCGAGACCATGTGGGCCACGCTGGGCAGTGCGTACGACCGGCTGCAGTCGGGTGGTCGCGAGTACTTCTACCGCGACATCGTTCGTCTGAGCGCGGATATCCCCGACTACGCGAATACGGAGCCTCTCGGCAGCATCGGGGGGAAGACCGGCAACCGTGACGGCTACATCGCGGACGTCGAGGTCACCGAGCTGGGATTGGGCGTGAAGGTCGTGACGACCGGTGGCGGCAGCGACGTGATCGGCGAGCAGGGCATCTGGAGCGAAGGCCTCCCCCACTGGGTGTGGGATACGACGCGTCGCAGCTATCAACCGGCCTGGGAGATCGGATTCCACCCCTCGGAATCGGGCTGGTATCGCGAGTTCTACGGGACGCCGGCCCCGGTGCTCATCGACGCGGGAGACGGTGACGACCGCGTGTACGGTGCCCCGAGGGAGGATTTCCTCAAGGGCGGGCAGGGCGAGGACGTCGTTGTCGGCTTCGCCGGTGCCGACGTCGTGGCGGGCGGCGCGCAAAGTGATCGCCTCGAGGGCGGTTATGGCGCCGACATCTACATGATCGGTCAGCAGGACGGCGGCGTGGACGTCGTTCTCGATGACGGCTACGTCAATCCGAACGACGGCGGCGAAGAGGGCCTGCCCCCCGACGAGAACAACGACGTCGTGCAGGTCAACGCGGCTTTTCCGGAAGTGAGCGTGCACCGCATTGCGTACGGTGCCGACCGCGAGGCGCTGGTGCTGGCCTGGGGGGCGGCCGAAAATCGCGCCGGCGTGGTGTCCATACTCGGCGGCGGCAACGATCCCGACGGCTTCGGTGTGGAGCGCTACGGCTTCCTCGACGGCACCTACACGCGGGCGCAGTTGCTCGCGCTCGCAATCACGAATGCGGACCCGGGGATTTTCATCCCGCTGAGCGTGCGGGACATGAACGAGGCAGGGGTCATCCTCGGGACGAGCGCCAGCGACGAGCTCGTCCACGAACGCTGGCTGGCGCCTTACGACCCACGTACGGTCGAGGGTCTGCGCGTCGAGGCCGGCGCGGGTGACGATCGGATCCAGACCGGCGACGCCGATGACACCCTCGATGGCGGTCCCGGCGAGGACGTCCTGGGGGGTGGAGACGGAGGCGACACCTATTTGTTCGGCCGCGGCGACGGCCCCGATCTGGTCCTGGAGGACGACATTGCCGGCGACGCGCCGGATCGCTTGCTGTTCCGGGCGGACGTCACGGCTGCGGACGTACTGCCCGCGCGCAGCGGGAACGATCTCTCGCTGCGTATCGCCGGCACGGACGATGTGGTGACCGTGCCGGGCTATTTCGATGCGCCGGTGAGCGGGGCGAGGCTGGAGCGCGTCGTGTTCTCCGACGGCACCGAATGGGATTATGCCATGCTACTGTCGCTGACCCGCAATCACGCTCCCGAAGTGGGCCTGGCGATTGCACCTGCGGTAGCCGACGAGGATGCGCAACTCAATCTCCTCTTGCCCGAGGACGCCTTCATCGATGCAGATGGGGCCGACGCGCTCGTTTACAGCGCGAGCCTCGCAGGAGGCGGCGAACTGCCGGGCTGGCTGTCGTTCGACGCCGTGCAGCGGACCTTCCGCGGTGTGCCTACCAACGAGGACGTCGGCGAGCTGGAGGTGGTCGTCACGGCCACCGACGCGCACGGCGCGCAGGCGACACAATCTTTCGCGCTGACGGTGCGCAACGTGAACGACGCGCCGGTCCTGGCTGTGCCCCTGGCTGACGTGACCGTCCGCGAGGATCTTTCCTTCGAGATCCGCATTCCCGCGGACAGCTTCAGCGACATCGACGTCGGCGACCGCCTCACCTATACGGCCAGCTTGCAGGACGGGACCGCGCTGCCGTCATGGCTGCAGTTCGATCCGGCCGCGGGGCGGTTTCGAGGTGCGGCGCCATCCGGGGCGGCGGGAGACTACGCGGTTCGGCTCCAGGCCATCGACTCCGGAGGCCTCGCCGCCTCCGACGAGTTCCTGCTGACGGTGGAGGCGGCCGGCGTGCGGGTGGTGGGATCGTATGGAGCGGATCGTCTGTTCGGCGGCGCGGGCGACGACATGTTGCAGGGTCTGGCCGGAGCGGACCTCCTGAATGGATTGGGCGGCGAGGATCGGCTGGAGGGCGGCGCTGGTTCAGACCGCCTCGACGGCGACGGCGGTGCCGACGTCATGGCAGGCGGCAGCGGCAACGACACCTACGTTGCGGAGAATCCCGGCGACATCGTGCTGGAGCATCCGGATCAGGGCCTGGACACCGTGATCTCTACCATTAACTGGACGCTCGGCAGCAACACCGAGGTCTTGATACTGAGCGGAAACGACGCGATCAGCGGGGTCGGCAACGCGCGCCCGAACGTCATTACGGGAAACGCGAACGCCAACCTGCTCGACGGCGGTGGCGCAGCCGATGTCCTAATCGGTGGTGCGGGCGACGACACCTACGTGGTTGATGCCGCCGGCGACCTCACCATCGAGCTGGCGAGCGAGGGCGCGGACACCGTGATCTCCAGCGTCACGCGCACGCTCGGCGCGAATCTCGAGCACCTGTTCCTGAGCGGGCAGGCCGCCGTCAACGCGACGGGCAACTGGCTGAACAACTGGCTGCGCGGCAATGACGCGAGCAACCAGCTGACGGGCGGCGACGGCAACGACAGTCTTTGGGGTGCGAAGGGTAGCGATCAGCTGCTTGGCGGCCATGGAATCGACATCCTCCAGGGCGGAGAGGGCGACGACGCCCTGACGGATCTGACTGGCGCCGGACTGTTCGACGGCGGCGGCGGCGCGGATCGGCTTGACGCTGGAGGCGGACGGCAGTTTGTCATCGGCGGCAAGGGTAACGACGAGATTGGCACCGGCAGCGGTGTCGACATCATCGCCTTCAACCGCGGCGACGGTGCGGATGTCGTGCTGCCGAGCGTCAGTGCCGACAACACGTTGTCGCTGGGCGGCGGGATGGACTACGCCGACATGACGCTGGTGCGCAACGGCTACGATCTCATCCTTGGCCTGGGTGGGGATGACTCGATCACCTTCCGAGACTGGTATCAGGACTCCGGCACTGCGAGCTACGCAAGCGTCGCCAGTCTGCAGGTGATCGTCGAGGCGATGGCGCAGTTCGACGCCTCATCTTCCGACCCGCTCTTGAACCGTAAGGTCGTACAGTTCGACTTTGGCGCCATCGTGCAGCGTTTCGATCAGATGCGGGCCGCCGATGCGGGCGTGGGCGCCTGGTCGCTGGCCGATGCGCTGGCGGATTTTCACGTAGGCGGCAGCGATGCTGCCGCATTGGGCGGGGATCTCGCCTATCAATACGGCAGCGCCGGTACGCTGGCCGGGCTCGGCGCGACGCCGTTACAGGCGAGTCTCGCCAGCAGCCAATTCGGAGTTTCGCCGCAGACTCTTCAGTCCCTGGCAAGCCTGCAGACCGGCACGGTACGTCTTGCGTAGCTCACCGAAATTCCCAGGCCTCGGACATGGGATGCGGTGAGCGGCCGGGAGATCGGCGGTCACCGCTCCCTTTCCCGGGGGGGAATTCCTCTCGTTGTGACGCGGGTCACGCGTATGCGCTAAGGATCGGGCGTGATTCGGACCGATACTGCATCGGGAGCGATATGCGTCCGGGCTCTTTTCTTAGAACCGGATATTTCCTCCGGCGAGGGACGCGAACTGCTACAATTTGCACGCAGTTGAACCTTCCGGGAGCGGTTCGGGCATCCATACCAGCAGTCGCGGAGACCAACAGCAATGGGTAACAGAAAGCGGGCTGGCGAAGGCCGCGAGGGGCTGGCTCGCGCGCGTTGGCACGCCCCCGTGCAGCACTGGCGCATCGGCGGGTACAGCGGCGAGAGACTCAGAGTTTCCTTCGAACTTGTCCAACCCGACGGCGTTTCGGCCGATGCCGCGCTGCAGACAATCTGGCAGAGATTGCTGAGCGAGAATCCGAACCTCTACGCGCAGTACCAGTCGCCGGCCTGGTGGGATCATCTCGGCACGACGCCGGAGGCGGCGGATCGGCGGCTGCTGCTCATGAAGTACGGTTCTGGCATTGCCGGCGTGATACCCCTGCAGCTGGTCGTGCGAACGATCGACACCAATTTGCCAGCCGTGCTGCAGAAGTTGAGCGTGATACGCTGCGTGGAGCTGCTCGGCAGCCTGCCGCTCGTCCCTGCGGAGGCGGGTGTCGCCGGTGCGATGCTGGAGGCCGTGCTGCAGCACGTGCCGGAGGCGGAAGCGATCTATTTCAAGTCGATCCCCGAGACCAGCGCCTGGGCCGACATGATCATGCAGGTGGGCGGCGCATCCGCGAAGGCATTCGGATATGTCAGTCGCGCGACGGCCTTCCACAGCCTGGAGCTGCCGGAAAAGTTCGACGAGTACCTGGGGCAGTTCGGAAAGAAGAAGCGCTACAACCTGAAACGCCAGGTGCGGCTGATGGAGGAGGCCTATGGTGGCCAGATGCGCGTGGACTGTGTCACCGGCGATGACCAGATCGACCTCTTCCTCCAGACTTCGGACGCCGTGGCGGCGGACTCCTGGAAGGACGATCGTCATACCGGAGCGTTTGCGTGCACGCCGTCGAATCGTGCCCGCTATGCCGACCTTGCGCGCCGCGGCCTGCTGCGCGGTTACCTGATACGCGATGGCGAGCGTCCGGTCGCTGCCGTGATCGGCTATCAGTTCCGCGACACCTACCACTACGCCGACATCGCCTACAGCAACAGCGACATCCATCTTTCCCCGGGCAGCGTGCTGTTGTTCCTGATCATCCGCGATCTCATCGAGAACACCGCGGTCCGCAAAGTCAACTTCGGCATAGGGGACGCGGACTACAAGCGTCAGTTCGGCAACCGGCATGGCCGCGATCGAGCCGTCTGGGTAATGCGCGCGACGGCACGCAACCGTGTCATTTGCGCGGCGCATGGCTCCGCAAAGCGGCTCTCTCAGCGCCTCAAGGCCCTGCGTGCAAGGTGCGCCGGCGGCAAGTCGCAGGAGGCCGAAGAGACCTCCTGAGCATGCGCCAGCAGCGCGGGCGGTGGTCATGCAATGGACCCGGCCGTACGGGGCCGCGCGGTCGCGCCCAGGGAGACGCGCGAGCGGGGCGGCCGTCCCGCTGCTCTCCGGCGATACCGAAATCTGCATCACATATCGTCAGTCCACCGGCGGCACTTCGGACCCGCCGCCGTCATACTGGGCCAAGAGCCGCTGCGCACTGCATGGCAATTCGCGTCGGAGGCGGGACAGCGATGGTCGGAGCGACGAGTCGGAAAGCAGGAAAGTGAAATGAAGGTCTTGGTGGGACTGGTAATGGCCGCGGTCGTGAGCGTTGGGACGGCTGGCGCTCAACCCGCCTACGACGAATCGGCAGATGCCGCATCGGATCTCAAGGCCGCTCTGGGGAGCGCGGCCAAATCCGGCCGGCACGTCATCGCCATCTTTGGCGCGAACTGGTGTTCCGAGTGCCGCGCGTTGAGCAAGGCCCTGCAGGGCGAGGCTGGCCGGATGCTGGAAGGGGAGTTCGTCATCGTCAAGATCGATATCGGCCACTTCGAGAAGAATCTGGACATTGCCAAGTCGTATGGCAATCCGATCGCGGACGGCATCCCCGGCGCCGTGGTGCTGACCGCCGACGAGAAGGCCATCGGCGTGCTCGACGCGGGGGATCTGAGCAATGCCGTGGAGGATGGAGACGAAGATCTCTATGAATTGTTTCACGATGTGGTCCACTGCGGCAGCGTGATGTGCAAGGTCCGCAGGATGTTCGGCAGCTGATCAAACGGCAGGTCGGATTCCACGGCGGCGGCCGGGTATCGACGAGGGCTGGATAGAGGTCGTCGAGCGGCGATGGATCGGACGCCGCGGGTCACAGGCCGGTTCGAGAGAATGCCGGCCACAGGCAGCTCGAGTGCCCAGGAAGCTGAAGCGTTTTCAACGGACCGTATTGATGACCAGCGAAAGTCTTGGCGTTCCGGGAAGTGCAAGCAGCGGCGCCGTCGATTACCGAATCGAGTTCCTGACTCAGGCCGACCTTGCCGGCGCCCCCGACGTCGAGGCGGCATGGCGCACGCTCGCGGCGCGGAATGACCATCTCACCGCGGTCTTCCAGACCCCCGAGTATTGGGAGTTTCACGTCGCGCGCCGGCCCACCCACACATATCTGGTGGGCGTGGTGTACGGTCCGGGGCGGCAGGTGGCCGGCGTGTTGCCGACGATAATCAGGCCGTTCCCGCTGGTCATGGACGCGGCGGGGCGCCATCTGGGCACGTTTCGCCTGCGTAGCGCCCAGATGCTCGGAGGCCCATTGCTCATGCCGCAGGACGAGGGCCTTTATGCCTCCGTGGTCGAAAGGCTGATGGGCAGCCGTCCGGACATCGATGCAGTCTTCCTGAACTACGTCCGCCCTGACGACCCGGTGTGGAAGTTCGTCACCGATGCGAACGGGAAAATCAGGCGCAACTGGATCGTCCACTTTCCGGAGGGTGCGCGCGAGCTGCACACCATCGCGTTGTCCGGCGATTTCGATGCCTACCTGCGAAAGTTCAGCGGCAAGACGCGCAGCACCCTCAAGCGCAAGCTTCGTCAGATGAAGGAGCGCAGCAACGGGGCGCTCGAGCTGTTGCGTGTCGATCGCGAGGATCAGGTCCAGGATTTCCTCGCCCGTGCCGAGGGTGTCTCGCGGCATTCCTGGCAATTCCGTCAGCACGGCACACAGGTCTTCACGACGCCGGTGGAGGTCGCCGCCTTCGAGCTGCTCGCCCAGCGCGGCCTGTTGCGCTCCTACCTACTTCGCTCTGGAGAAAGCGACTGCGCGTTCTGCATCGGGTGGCAGCACAACGGCGTCTTTCATTACGTGCGGCCGGCGTTCGATGAGCGCTTTGCGGACCTTTCTCCCGGCACCATCCTGCTTTACCTGATGATCGAGGATCTCTGCCGGCACCATCCGGTGAAGCGCTTCAATTTTTTCCAGAATCCCAATCCGTACAAGCGTCAGTTCGGCACCGATTTCGGATACGACGCCGCGGTGCTGATCTGCCGCAAGACGCTGCCGAACAGGGCCAGGATTGCCACGCACGCGGGACTCCGCGGCCTTATCCGCCGCGCCAAGGATCTTCTGCGCAAACCGCGCGACCGGGAATGGTGGGAGGCGGCGCTGACGGTGCATACCGTCGATGAGCCCAAGTAGAGGAAATCCGGGCGGCGCCGGCTGCGGCGCACGTGTTCACTCCACAAGGCGAGCACGGGCGGCCCGCCGCGGAAAAATTGGAGTGTCGATTCGATAACTGAAAATGGCTCCCGGGGAGGGACTCGAACCCCCGACCCAGCGGTTAACAGCCGCTTGCTCTACCGGCTGAGCTACCCGGGAATGGTTTTGAGGCCGCGTATGGTAATGGGCGCGCAAGGGCCGGTCAATTCATCCACCCTTGCGCTTCCACGCCGGGGCGCCTCTGCGGTTGCCTGCCCCGGACTTACTTTGAACCCAGCGCGTTGTGCATGCGATTCATGGCATCCGCCAGCACGTCCATGCTGGTGGCGAAGGAGATGCGCATGCACCCCGGCGCCCCGAATGCGGAACCGGGCACCATCGCGCAACCGGTCTTCTCCAGGAACCACTCGGCCAGGGCGATGTCGTCTTTGAGGCCGAGGTTCTTCATGGCACCGTTCATGTCCGGAAAGATGTAGAAGGTGCCCTGCGCCCTCACGCAGGTCACGCCCTTCATCCGGACCAGCCGCTCGTAGCAAAAGTCGTGGCGCTGCTTGAAGACCTTGCACTGCTCCCGCACGAAGCTCTGGTCGCCCTCCAGCGCCGCCTGCGCCGCCACCTGGGCGATCGAGGTCGGGTTGGAAGTGCTCTGGGACTGGATCTTGTTCATCGCCGCGATGATGGTTTTTGGCCCCGCCGCGTAGCCGATGCGCCAGCCGGTCATCGAATATGCCTTCGACACGCCGTTCAGGACGATGGTCCGATCCTTGAGCGAGGGGCAGACGTTGACGATGTTCTTGAAGCCGTCGCCCTCCCAAAGGATGTGCTCGTAGATGTCGTCGGAGGCTATGAGGACGTGGGGATGATTCTCGAGGACTTCGCCCAATGCCTGCAGCTCGGCAGGGCTGTAGCTGACGCCGGTGGGATTCGAAGGGCTGTTGATGACGAAGATCCTGCTTTTCGGCGTGATGGCCGCGGCCAGCTTGGCAGGGGTGATCTTGAAGCCGTCGTCAATGTCGGAATCGATGATGACCGGCCGGGCGCCGGCGAGCAGGGCCATGTCCGGGTAGGACACCCAGTAGGGCGCCGGGATGATCACCTCGTCGTCGTCGTTGAGCACAGCCTGGAAC
>CAZTPK010000016.1:0-13023 GCA_964614765.1 uncultured Gammaproteobacteria bacterium | reverse complement strand
CCGTTGCGGATGTCGAACCGCTCGCGCCGGTGACGGCCGTGACGCCGGAAGCGGCGCCGGGCGGGCCGAAAGTGCTCAGCTTCGAACTCGCCGAGGACGCTTGGCTGGAGGTCACGGACGCCGAGGACAAGCGCCTGTACTACAACATGGGCAGACAGGGCAGCCGCATATCGGTTCAGGGCGTGTTGCCCTACAGGGTCAAAGTCGGCAACGCGCCGGCCGTGAGCGTGCGCTTCGAGGGCCGGCCGCTGGACATCTCGGCATTTTCCTACGAATCCGTGGCGCGTTTCTCGGTGACCCCCGACGGCTTCCTCGCCCAGCCCTGAATCCCGCCCCCCACCCATACACGCCATCCTGCGAGGCAGAACCCTCTTGGCCGCTCCGCTGCAATCAGTCCGTGGCATGAATGACGTGTTGCCGTCGGAAACGCCGCTGTGGCAGTGGGTCGAGCGCGAGATCCGGGAGGTGCTGGAAAGCTACGGTTACAGCGAGATCAGGCTGCCCATCGTGGAGCCGACGGTGCTGTTCGAGCGCGGGATCGGCGATGCCACCGATATCGTCGAAAAGGAGATGTACACCTTCGCCGACCGCAACGGCGACTCCCTCACCTTGCGTCCGGAAGGCACGGCTGGGTGCGTGCGCGCCGGCCTGCAGCATGGTCTGTTCTACAACCAGACACAGCGCCTTTGGTATTCCGGCCCCATGTTCCGTCATGAGCGCCCGCAGAAGGGCCGCTACCGCCAGTTCCATCAGGTAGGGGTGGAGGCCGTCGGCCTGGCGGGACCGGACATCGACGCCGAGCTCGTCTTCATGACCGCCCGGCTCTGGCGTCGATTCCGGCTGGGCGGCGTTCAGCTGCAGCTGAATTCCCTTGGCAGCCCCGAGGCCCGCCAGCGCTTTCGTGCCGCGTTGGTCGCTTATTTCACCGCGCATGCCGACGCCCTGGACGAGGACAGCCGACGCCGCCTGCACACCAACCCGTTGCGCATCCTCGACAGCAAGAATCCGAGCATGCAGGCCCTGATCGCCGGTGCGCCGCCGTTTTTCGATTACATCGACAGGGAGTCGGCAGAGCACTTCTCGGCGCTGCGCGAAATGCTCGAGCTGGCCGGCATCGAGTACGTGGTGAACCCGAGGCTGGTGCGCGGACTGGATTACTACACGAAGACGGTGTTCGAATGGGTTACCGATCGGCTCGGTGCCCAGGGAACCGTCTGCGCCGGGGGCCGATATGACGGCCTGATCGAACAGTCTGGCGGCAGACCGACTCCGGCGGTCGGGTTCGCCCTGGGTCTGGAGCGTTTGATCGCATTGGTGCAGGTGGATGACCTGGCGCCGCGGGGCGCGACGGCGCCGGACCTCTACCTCATGCCGCTGGACCAGGAGTGTGTGGCAGCCGCAATGGAACTCGCCGAGTCCCTCAGGGACGAAGTAAAGGGTCTGAAGGTGCTCACGCACTGCGGCGGCGGCAGCGTGAAGTCGCAGTTGAAGCGCGCACACCAGAGTCGCGCCCGCTGGGGCCTGCTCCTCGGCACCGAGGAGCTGACAGCCGGGACAGTCTCGATCAAGCCATTGCGCGGCGAGGGCGCACAGCGTACGGTCACGCGCGCCGAGGCCGTGGATTGGCTGCGAAGAGCCTTGGCCGCCGATGGCCGGGCGCCCGGCGGTTTCTGAACGGTACTCGTCTGCCGGCCTCGCGTCGCGGGTGTAGCGCCCGGTGGCGACGTTTATAATGCGCCGCCTTCAGCCCCGCAAACAGTCATCACTGGAGAGCATTCGTGGTCGATTACGCCAACGAGCAGGAACAAGTCGAGGCCATAAAGAAATGGTTGCGTGAGAATGGGGTGCCGATCATCGTCGGGCTGGCGCTGGGTATCGGCGCAATCGGCGGCTGGCGTTATTGGCAGGCCCAAGAACGCACGCGCAACGAGCTCGCGTCGGCATTGTTCACGAGGGCCGTGACCGCGTCGCGGGCGCGGCAGCCGGCCCAGGCGGAGAAGGCGGCGCACCAGATTATCTCGGACTACGGCGGGACGACCTACGCCTCGTTCGCCGCCCTGATGCTGGCGAAGCTCGCCGTGGAGAGGCAGGATCTGCCGGCTGCCATCCAGCATCTCAACTGGGTGCTGGAGCACAGCGACGACGAAGGTCTGCAGCGCCTCGCGAAGATTCGCCTGGCACGCGTGGCCCTCGCGCAGGGCAAGCCGGAGGAGGCCTGGGCGCAACTCGAGCAGCTCGCCGCATCGCCGCCGTCCGCCGCCCTTGCCGAGCTGCGCGGAGACATCCTGCTCGCCCAGGGCAAACGCGACGAGGCGGGCGAGCGATACCTCGAGGCGTTTGCGAATTCGGAGCCTGATCAGCAGTCCGACGAGACGAGCAGTCTGGCGCTGAAGCTCGACAGTCTCGGAATCACGCCGCCACCGCCACGGGCCGCAACAGTCATCAACCCATGAAGATTACACATCCCGTCTTAATCGCAGCCTGCGTGGTCGCCTTGTCGGGGGCATCCGGCTGCAGCACGACGAGCAAGTGGGGTGAGGGCATCTCCAAGAGCGTCTCCAACTGGATGGGCGGGGAGAGCAACGCGACTCCGCCCACGCCGCTGGCGGAGTTCGCGCCCACGGTCACGGTAAAAGAGGGCTGGTCGACGAGGCTCGGCAAGGGCACGGATGAACAGTTCCTGAAGCTCGTGCCGGTCGTGCTCGGTGACCGGCTCTACACGGCGGAGCGCCGCGGGCGCGTGGCGGCCTACGACGCGGCCACGGGCCGGATCTACTGGGAGCAGGACACCGACGAAAAGATCTCCGGCGGTCCCGGCGTCGGCGAGGGACTGGTGCTCCTCGGCACGAGCGAGGGCGAGGTGATCGCCCTCAGCGAGGCCGATGGCAAGCTGGTGTGGCGCGCCGCTGTTTCGAGTGAAGTACTGGCGCCGCCCCGCGCTGCGCAGGGTGTGGTGGTGGCGCATACCGGCGATGGCAGCATCGCCGGACTGGACGCCGTGAGCGGCAAGCGCCTGTGGAGCTACGAGCGCAGCACGCCGACGCTTACGTTGCGGGGCAGCAGCGCGCCGCTCATCGCCGACGACCTCGTGATTGCCGGTTTCGACAACGGCCGGCTGGTGGCGCTGGACCTGAAGTCGGGAAAGCTCGTGTGGGAGACGGTGATTGCGGTAAGCACCGGTCGGTCGGATCTCGAACGCATGGTGGACATCGACGGTGAGCCGATACGGGTCGACGACACCGTTTACGTGGCGACCTTTCAGGGGCGCGTCGCCGCCGTATCGCTCATCAGCGGCGAGGTGCGGTGGGCGAGGAACTTCTCCTCCTACGCCGGAATCGCGGTGGACGACAGCTATCTTTACCTCACCGACGCGGAGGGCGTGATCTGGGCCTTCGATCGGGAGTCCGGCACGGCGGTATGGAAGCAGGACAAGCTGCTCGCGCGCCAGCCGACGGCCCCGGCCCTGGTGGGGGCCTACCTCGTCGTCGGCGATCTGGAGGGCTACCTGCACTGGATCAACCGCGCGGACGGGCAATTCGCCGCGCGCGCGCGAGTCGACGAATCCCGCCTGATCGCAACCCCGGTAGTGGAGGGCGGAATGTTGTACGCGTATTCCACGGAAGGTACGCTGGCGGCCTTCCTCACTCAATGATCGCAGCGCCGCGACGCATGAACAGCCAAGATGAAACCCGTCGTCGCGATCGTCGGCCGGCCGAACGTCGGCAAGTCCACCCTCTTTAACCAGCTCACGCGCACGCGCGATGCCCTCGTCGCGGACGTGCCCGGCCTGACGCGCGACCGCCAGTTCGGCCACGGGCAGGTCGGCGATCGGCCGTACTGGGTCGTCGATACCGGAGGAATCAATCTCGATGAGGAGCTGCTATCGCGGCGCGTGACCGAGAATGCCCTGCGTGCCGCGCGCGAGGCCGATGCCATCCTATTCGTGGTCGATGCACGTTCCGGTCTGACGGCCCAGGACGAGGAGATCGCCGAGGGCCTGCGGCGGCTCGAGCGTCCCGTGCACCTGGTCGTCAACAAGACCGAGGCGCTGGACGACGAGGTCGCCGTGAGCGAGTTTCACACTCTCGGCCTGGGCGTACCCATACCGGTGTCGAGCGCGCACGGTCTCGGCCTCCATGAGCTGATGGGCCGCGTGCTCGCCAGCCTACCGGCGGCCTTGGAGCCGGAAACCCAGGAGGAACGCCACCCTCGCATAGCCGTCCTCGGTCGTCCGAACGTCGGCAAGTCGACGCTCGTCAACCGCATGCTGGGCGAGGAACGGATGCTGACCTACGACATGCCGGGCACGACACGCGACGCCGTCGCCGTGCCTTTCGTGCGCGACGGCAGGCCCTACACCCTCATCGACACTGCCGGCGTGCGGCGCCGCGCGCGGGTGGAGCGTGGCATAGAGCGCTTCAGCGTCATCAAAACCCTGCAGGCCATCGAGGAGGCGAACGTCGTCATCGTCGTGATCGATGCCCGCGAGGGGGTCACCGAGCAGGATGCCAGCCTCATCGGCGAGGTACTGAAGGCCGGGCGCGCCATGGTCATCGCGGTCAACAAATGGGACGGGATGACGGAGGAGCAGCGCGAGCAGGTGCGCGCCGGCATCGATCGCCGCCTCGATTTCGTCGGCTTTGCGCGCATTCATTTCATTTCTGCACTGCACGGCAGCGGGGTCGGCAATCTCTTCGGGTCCATCGACCGCGCCTACACTTCCGCATTCATCAACCCGCCGACCTCGCAATTGACGCAGATCCTCGAGGACCTGCTCCAGGCACATCAGCCGCCGCTGGTGGGTGGTCGCCGTATCAAGCTGCGCTACGCGCATCTGGGTGGTCAGAACCCGCCGCGTATCGTCATACACGGCAACCAGACCGACGCCGTCCCCGGCTCTTACAAGCGCTACTTGGACAACGGATTCCGTGAAGCGCTGCAGATAGAGGGCACGCCGCTGCGGCTGGAATTTCGCACCGGGGAGAACCCGTACAAGAACAAGCGCGCCCAGCTTACGCCCCGCCACGCCGCCAAGCGCCGTCGCCTCATGCGCCACGTGAAAAAGCAGCGCTGACCCGCCCGGGCCGCCGGCCGGAGTACGCGATCAAACGCCGGCGCAGATCTCGCGCCAGCCGTAGCCGCCGTCCTGGTCGGCGACGCCGATCCAATCGGCGCTGCAATTCAACGCCGCCGCAGCGGCGGCGCGCACCAGCCCGGCATCGTTGTTCTGCTGGCTAAGATGCAGCGCTACGAGGTGCTGCAGCCTGTGCGTGTCGATCTCCCGCAGCAGCGCGGCGGATTGGGCATTGCTGAGATGGCCGAGGTCACTGCTTATGCGCTGCTTCAGGACGGCCGGATAGGGTCCGCGACGCAGCATCTCCTCGTCGTGATTGAATTCCAGCAACAGCGCGCTGAGTCCCGATAACATGCGGCGGATGTGGGGGGTGATGCAGCCCGCATCGGTGAGCAGGCCGACCCGGCTCTGGCCGTCGGAAAAGACGAACTGGGTCGGTTCGCTGGCATCGTGGGGAACCGCGATCGGCTCTATGAGAAGGTCGCCGATCGCGAAGCTGTCATGGCTCGAGAACACGCAAATCCGCGGCACCTCCCCCAGGGCGCCGGCGGCGGACCGCCGGGTCCCCGCGGTCGACCAGACCTTCGCTCCGTAGCGTCGCGCCAGCGCCCCTACACCGCCGACGTGGTCCTCGTGCTCGTGGGTGACGAGGATGGCGTCGATTTCCTCGGGATCGACGCCGGCGCGCGCCAGTCGCGCGGAAGTCTCGCGCACCGAGAAGCCGCAGTCGACCAGGATCGTGGTCGAGCCGGCCGTGACGATCGTGGCGTTGCCCCGGCTGCCGCTGCCCAACGAGGCGAAACGCACGGGGGCGCGCTTTACTGGGTAGCCTTGTTGAGTTCGCTCTTCAACTGACTGAGGAGCGCGCCGGCGGCCTCGCTCTTGTCCCAGTCGCCGTCCTCATCGAGAACGACGATCTCGGTCTTACCGCCCACGCCCGTCAGGCTCAATTGATACTCCCTCTGGCCACCCTTCCAGAATGCGAGCTTCGACAACACGCCCTTCTTTTCAGCGGGCGCTCCCTCGAAATGCACGGTGTAGGTGCCCTTGCCCTTGTCAGAGCTGGTGACCTTCAGGCCCGCGCCGGCAAGAGCCTCGCCCGTGCGCGACCATGCCTCGGCGAATTCGGCCGGATAGGAAAGGTAGAACTTCCCATCCCCGGAGTTCACGATCTCGGCGACCGGAGCCGAGGCGGCTTCGCCCTCGGTGACGTATTCGCCGGAGGAGGCGGTGTCGCCCCTGGCGCGGTCGCCGCTGGCGCCGGCGGCAGCGCCGAGGTATTCCTGCAGCGCCGCGACGATGCGATCACGCGCACCGGTATCCGTTCGCCGCTTCCAGGTCAGCCCCTCGCCGTCCGGCCGCATCTCCTCGCCTTCGTGTGAAATGTAGAGTGTAGTGCTGCCGCTGTCCTCGCCGGTCTCCGCGAAGATCTTGTACTTGTCGCGCACGAGATTGTCCTGGTCCTCGCGCCACGTCGTCTCCTGTACGCCGTACTCGGCGTCGTCCAGATCGAGCTCGAATCCCTTCTCGCTCCAGAACGCATGCAGCTTGTCCCAGACCTCGCTGGTGGATCCCGGCACAACGAGCACCTTTTCGCCGGAGAGGGCCTCGATGGCGTTCTCGGCCAGGCCTTCCTCCTCGCGGGCCTTCTTGCGCGCGGCCACGCGCTCCTGGTAGGTCGAGAAGGACGCGCCTTCCTCGTCCGGCACCGCCATCTTGTCGCTGATGCTCTCCGTCGAGAGATCCGGCGGCACCTCCAGGTCAGGAAGCGTCTGACTCTTCTTGTACTCGGAGCGCTTGTCGGGCAGCACCTCGTCGAGCTTGGGCATGTAGCGGCAGCCCGCCACCAGGATGGCGGACATCAATATCAGGACATGACGGACCATACGAAAACCCTTTTACTGTTGCGAATTCGAGGGTGGTGGCAGCGGTTCGGCGGCTTCGCGGGCGCCGACCGCGTTGGCTTGATCCTCAACCTTACGTGATCCGGACTCGTGTTGCACCCGCCTGTTCCATCGCCGCAAGCACGCGCGCGTGGCATCCTTCCGACAGCCAGGTGAGCGGCAGGCGTATGCCGGCCTGAATGAGTCCCATCTGGTTGAGGGCCCACTTGCTGGGGATCGGATTGGCCTCGCAGAACAGTTCCTTGTGCAGCCCGGCCAACCGGCCATCGACGGCGCGCGCCTTTTCACGCTCGCCGCGGGTGGCAAGCGCGCAGAGCTCGTGCATCAGCCGCGGGGCGACGTTCGCGGTCACCGAGATGACGCCGTGGCCGCCGTTGAACATGAAATCCATCGCCGTCGCATCGTCACCGCTGAACAGCAGGAACTTCCCGCCGCTCAACGCGCGCAGGCGCTCGACGCGGGCGAGGTCCCCCGTCGCCTCCTTGATGCCGATGATGTTGGCGACCTTGGCCAGTCGGGCCACGGTCTCCGGCTGCATGTCGCAGGCGGTCCGGCCGGGTACGTTGTACAGGATCTGGGGAACGGCTACGGCCTCGGCCACCGCCTTGTGGTGCAGGTAAAGGCCTTCCTGGGTCGGTTTGTTGTAATACGGGGTCACCAGCAGGCAGGCATCGGCGCCGGCGTCCTTGGCCGCCTGAGTCAATTCGATGGCCTCCGTGGTGGAGTTGGCGCCGGTACCCGCGATGACGGGTATGCGCTTGCCGACGACCGCGATGACGCGACGGATGACCGCCACGTGCTCCTCCATGGTCAGCGTCGCCGATTCGCCGGTGGTACCGACCGCCACGATGGCGTCGGTGCCGTTCTCAATGTGCCACTCGATCAGGCGATCCAACGCCGGCCAGTCCACCGGTGTGTCGGGCGCGACGCCGGGCTGCATCGGCGTCACGATGGCAACCATACTTCCTTGAAACATGGGGACTTTATCCGCGGATGACAATGTCGGCCGGTATGGTACTTAGCCTAACCGGTGAACACAAGAACGGCGGTACGGAGGCCGACGGGCGTATGCCGAACGCGCCTCGTGACCGCTGTGCCCGAGGCGCGGCCGATGGATGGACCGTCTCAGGGTGAAGGGGATGACTGGGCCGACCGGGAACGGCGATCAGGCCCGTTGCGGCCCCTCCTCGTTCGTAACCGGCAGGGCTCGAATTGGAATGATGCGCACGGTGCGCGCGCTGTAGGAGGGGCAGCCATACTGGGCGATCTCGCTTGCGCTCACGGGGTAGTCCCCACAAGGCAGCAACGACCAGAAGCGGCTGTTGTAGATCTCGCATCGGGAATGACCGGTCTCGTCGTGACGCAGGAAGATGCAGGCCCTCTGCAGGCAGCACTGCCCGCAATGGCTGCAGGCGCCGCTCACCATTTCCCTCGTCGCACTCGCCGCGTCGTCGCTCGCCAGCCAGCGCTCCACCGCCCGACGGATAGGCTGCCCGCGCCCCAGTCCGCGCAGGTGGCGGACGGAGGCGCGCAGACTGCGCGGGTAGAGACGCAGGTAATCCCCGTTCCTGGCAATGATGGCCGCCGCCAGCGGTCCGAGGGGAAGCAGCAGCCACATCGCCATGCGGGTGGCGAGGTCGATGAGACGGGCGAGGAATCGGATCAAGTTGGAAGGCCTCTGCGCATTCGTGCGTCTTTGCCCGGAAGCGGGGCTTCCCCCCGTCGGCGCGATATGGGCCGTAAAGATAGCCGCTGAAGCGGGGCCGTTCAAACTGTCGCGGCCTGCCGCGAGGATGACCCCGTCGCGCCGGCCTTGAATTCCCGGAGGCTTTACTTTAGTAAACAAAGAGATTAAATTGTATTTATAACCTATCGTTTCATAAGGCTTATACCCTATGAAAAACTGGTGTCTATCGGGTCTCGTCTGTACCCTGACCTTGGCCGGACCGGCGGCCTGGGCTGGCGAGGGGCCGGGCTTTTACGCTGGCGGGAGCGTCGGTCTGTCGCACTACGAGGACGAGGACGACGACATCGAGGCGGATTTCCGCGCCGCCGGCTTCACGGCCGACGTGGACAGCGACCCGAACGATCTCGGCTGGAAGGTCTTCGGCGGCTATCGCTTCACCCCCGTCTTCGGTGCCGAACTCGCCTACATCGATCTCGGCGAGGAGAGCGTGGACGTCGACCTCGGCCCGCTGCTGGGCACGCTCACCGCCACCAACAGCGTCAGCGGCGCAAGTGTGGCCGGGACAGCCGGGTACCCCGTGCTGCCGAACGCATACGTGTTCGGCAAGGTGGGCGGCTTCATCTGGGATTCCGACGCCGAGGGCAGTCCGGTCGGGCTCGGAGACGACGACAACGGCGTCAATCTGACGTTCGGCATCGGCGGGACCTACCAGCTCGTCGAGCACGTGAAAGTGCGCGCCGAATGGGAGCGATTCCAGGGGCTGGGAGACGACGACACCGACGTGGATCTGTTCACCGGCGGAATTCAGTACGATTTCTGATTGCGGTTTGCTGTAGGCTGAGACATTCGCCCCGCTTCTGCGGGGCTTTTTTTGACTTTGGTTGCGGTTGCGGAGGCTTGAGGGGGCCCGTCGAACCGGGCACAATGCCATGCCAAAGAAATCATGACGCCTCCCGCGGGAATCCGCCCATCCGGCCGGCTGTACCCATTGCCTTGATGCAGAACTTTCTCGTCGTCGCCGCCGTTGGCCCGAGCAAGCCCGGGCTGCTCGATGCCATCACCAAGGTCGTGCGCGATTGCGGCGGCAACGTCGCCGACAGCCGCATGACCATACTCGGTTGCGAGTTCTCGCTCATCATGCTCGTGTCCGGGACCTGGGACGTCGTGGCCAAGATCGAGTCCGCCCTGCCACGCCTGCACGAGAGCACCGGCCTGGTCATCACCACCAAGCGCACGGAGCCGCGCAAGAGTTCCACGAACCTTGTGCCGTACGCCGTGGAGGTCGTCTCCTATGATCATCCCGGGGTGGTCTACGAGATCGCCAGCTTCTTCACGGCGCGCAACATCAGCATCGAGGACATGTACACCAGCGGTTACGCGGCCACGCACACCGGTGCGCCGATGTTCTCGCTGCACATGACCATCGCGGTGCCCAGCAATACCTCCATTGCAGGCCTGCGGGGGGAGTTCATGGAGTTCTGCGACCGGCTGAATCTCGACTCGATCATGGAACCGGTGAAATAGCGTCTGGCGGACTGCTAGGATGAGCACGGTCGCCGTAGGCAAGAAGGTTCCATCGTTCATCGCGGCATCGACGAGCGGCGCGAAGTTGAAGTCCGCGGACCTGATGGGCCGCAACGTCGTGCTTTATTTCTACCCGAAGGACGGAACGCCGGGGTGCACCACCGAGGGCCAGGCGTTTCGGGACCATCATGCCGCGTTCCGGAAGCTGAATACCGTGATCCTCGGCGTGTCGCGCGACGGCCTCGCCGCCCACGAGAGGTTCAAGACCAGGCACTGCTTCCCTTTCGAGCTGATTTCCGACGAAGACGGGCAGCTGTGCTCGATGTTCGGAGTCATCAAGGAGAAGAACATGTATGGCAGGAAGCTGATGGGGATAGAGCGCAGCACATTTCTGATCGACGCAGCCGGGGTATTGCGCAGGGAGTGGCGCAAGGTGAAGGTCGACGGGCACGTCGAGGAGGTCCTCGCGGCGGTGAGGGAGCTCTGAGTGCGACCTGCCGTTGCCGCGGGATCCGCCGCTAATATGAACGAGGACTGATGGCAAAGAAAGCATCGCCGGATATCGAACGCAGCAAGTTCTACGTGCTCGACACCAACGTGTTGATGCACGACCCCACCGCAATCTACCGGTTCCAGGAGCATGACCTCTACATTCCGATGGTGGTGCTCGAGGAGCTGGACCATGCCAAGAAGGGTTCCTCGGAGGTCTCGCGCAACGCCCGCCAGGTGAGCCGGTTCCTCGACGATCTGATCGGTGGTGCCGACAAGAACGCCATCGAGCAGGGACTGGCCATCCCCGGTCCGCAGAATCAGAACGGCGGCTTCAGGGGCGCACTGCCGAGCGGCCGCCTTTTCCTGCAGACCAGTTCACTCACCGAGGATCTGCCGGTGCCTCTGCCCGGCAACAGGCCGGACAATTCCATACTCGGCACGGTCATCGCACTGCAGAACATCCACAAGGACAAGCAGATCTGCCTCGTCTCCAAGGACATAAACCTTCGGATCAAGGCCAGGGTTCTCGGGATCATGGCCGAGGACTACTACAGCGACAAGGTTCTGGACGACGTGTCGCTGCTCTACGCCGGCTACGAGCAGCTGCCGCATGACTTCTGGGACCAGCACAGCGAAAGGCTGGAATGCTGGCAGGAGGGCGAGCGCACCTATTACGCGATACGCGGCCCCATCGTCGCGAGCCTCTATCCGAACGAATGTCTCTATCACCCGGAGAACGGCGACGAGGAGGGGTTCGAGGCCATCGTGCGCCGCATCGAGGGCGACCGGGCGGTGATCGAACGCGCGGTGGACTACCGGCGCGAGCACAATGCCGTCTGGGGCATCACCGCGCGCAATCGCGAGCAGAACTTCGCCCTGAACCTGCTGATGGATCCGGAAGTGGACTTCGTGAGCCTGCTCGGCACCGCGGGCACCGGGAAGACGCTGCTCGCGCTGGCCGCGGGGCTGATGCAGACCATGGAGTTGAAGCGCTACCGGGAGATCATCATGACGCGCGTGACCATCCCGGTGGGCGAGGACATCGGATTCCTGCCCGGCACGGAGGAGGAGAAGATGACGCCGTGGATGGGGGCGTTGCTCGACAATCTCGAGGTGCTCACGCAGAGCGAGGTCGGCGGCGAGTGGGGGCGGCAGGCCACGGCCGACATACTTCAGAAGCGCATCAAGATCCGCTCGCTGAATTTCATGCGCGGCCGCACCTTCCTGAATCGCTACATCATCCTTGACGAGGCGCAGAATCTGACCTCCAAGCAGATGAAGACGCTCATCACGCGTGCGGGGCCCGGGACGAAGCTCCTGGCGCTCGGCAATATCGCGCAGATCGACACGCCGTACCTGAGCGAAACCACCTCCGGCCTGACCTACGTGGTCGATCGCTTCAAGGGCTGGCGGCACGGCGGCCATATCATCCTGATGCGGGGCGAACGCTCGAGACTCGCCGATTTTGCCGCGGAGACCCTGTAGGTTTATCTTCCCAATACAAGACCATCGAACGGCGGCGGGCGCCATCGAGCATCGGCGGCAACGGCAGACGGGGACAGGAGCGGTTCGGACGTGAAATGGTGGGGCAAGGTCATCGGCGGCATTGCCGGCTACCTCCTGGGCGGCCCCTTGGCCGCCGTGGCGGGCATCGCGTTCGGGCACGTGATGGACGCGCGGCGGCGCGCCGCTCCGGCTCCAGGCCAGCGGTCGGGTGCGCAGGCCACCTTCCTGGAAGCGACGTTTGCGGTCATGGGGTACCTTTGCAAGGCCGATGGACGCGTGAGCGAGGAGGAGATCGCGATGGCATCGCGGATCATGGATCGCATGGCGCTCGATGCCGTGCACCGGCAGATGGCGATGGACATGTTCCGCGACGGCAAGGCGCCAGGGTTCCGGCTGGACGAGATGCTGAATCGCTTCCGCGCGCGGTGCGGGCGACATCCCATGCTGCTCGGCCTTTTCACCGAGATACAGTTGTCCGCGGCCCTTGCAGACGGAGCACTGACGCCGCAGGAGGATTCGGCGTTGCGCTACATCTGCTTTCGGCTGGGGATCCCGCGCCCCATGTTCGAGCAGCTGCTGCGCGAGGCCGGGGCCGCTCGCGGCGGCCGGGCGCGGGAGCCGGAACGATCGACGGCTGCCGACGATCTGGAATCCGCCTACGGCACCCTGGGTATCGAGATCGGGGCCAGCGATGCGGAGGTGAAGCGTGCCTACCGCCGGCTGCTCAGCAGGCACCACCCCGACAAGCTCGCCGGCGAGGGGATGTCCGAGGAGATGATACGCATGGCCAATGATCGGACCCAGGCGATACGGCGCGCCTACGAACGGATACAGTC
>CAZTPK010000015.1:0-13308 GCA_964614765.1 uncultured Gammaproteobacteria bacterium | reverse complement strand
GCTGCAGGGAGCTCGTCTGGGTGACCCTGGGTCTGGCAATCTACTGGTCGTATTCCTTGCGCCGGCCGGCAGCCTCTGCCGCGGCCCCCTGATCGGCAGCCGCCGATGACGCATTGCCGGGCGCCGGCCGGCGCGGCCTCAGTGCGGCCGTGAATTGGCCCGCCGGCGCGGCTGCGGGTAAGGACGCAGCTCCTCGGGATGGTGGCGCAGGTAACCGAGCAGGTGCCGGCGCTTCTCCGGGCCGCGGGTGTCGCCCTCGATGTGCTCGCCGGGAAAGAGCTCCGGGGCGACCTCGGTCACCCGCTGATAGATCGCGCGCCAGTGCTTGCGCACGGTGTCGGTGGACACCCGCAGCCGTTCGGCGATCTCGCCGTCGGCGGCGTTGCACCACGCGTGCAGCAGCACCTGCTGCTGCATCGGTGAGAATCCGAAACGGGGCGCCATCTGCCGGAAATACATGGACGGTGCGCCTCCCGGCACGGTGTCGGCCTCCGTCGTCACGAACAGGTAGGGTTGATCGGCGTCGCGCAACGCGACCCCGGCGCGCGCGAGATGATCGCGGTAATCGGTGATCAGCCTGAATCCGGCCCCCTGCATGTAGCCGCGTGCCGTCTCGCCGAGCACCTCGTGCACGACCCGGTTGATGCGGAACCCGGACAGCAGGATGATGTGCAGCTCGCGGAACATCTCGATCAGCACCCGCGCCGAGGGCTGCGTGTAGTCGTTGGTGGTGGCGCCGGTGTGCAGGACGAGCAGGTTCAGGCCCGCGCCGGAGTTCGCCCGCCGAATGGCGTCGGAATCGAGCAGGGGCGAACGTCCCTGCAAATGGCGTTCGTAGGCCTGCAGGGCGATGTAGGGGACGGGCCGCGCCAGGAACTCCTCGAGGAACTCGTCGGATACGAAGGCGTTGATGCTCACCGCCTCGAGCTCGTAGCGGCCGAGGGCGTCCTGCGTCTCGATGACGGCGGAGATGAGGGCGCCGCGCTCGATGTGCTCCGCCCAGATCCGCGGCAGGGCGCCGCGCACGTCCGGGCGGTGCGTGAAACTGTTGTGCACCATCTCCAGGCAGCGCGGCAGGTCCGCCGCCGTAGTCAGACGATAGCGTTGCAGCATGGTATGGGTTCTTGCCGGTGGCAGGGTCAGCCGAGTCGTCCCCGTCGCTGATGCTATCGTTACTCCCCATTTAGGGGAATAGCCGCGAACCTCGGAACGCGATCCGGCGGGAGACCGGCGCGGAAGACGCGGGCGCGCGCGCCGTCGATCAGCGCGGCTTCCAGTAATGCAGGAACCAGTCGACGGCGTCGCGCAGCGCCTCCTCCGCGGGCCGCGGGTGGTAGTTGAGGTCGCGCATGGCCTTCTCGCTGGAGAAGAACATCAGCTTCCGCGCCATCTTCACGCCGTCGACCGTCGCCCGCGGTTCCCACAGCCCGTAGGTGACCCGCCCCATGAACTCCGAGAGCCGCGCGATGGGCATCACGGTGGAGTGCGACAGTCTTATTCGAGGTGGCCTGCGCCCCGAGATGATGGCGATGCGCTCCAGTATCTCCTTCAGCCAGAGATTCTCGCCTCCGAGGATGTAGCGCTCGCCGATCTCGCCGCGGCGGAAGGCGGCGATGTGGCCCGCGGCGACGTCCTCGACGTGCACGAGATTCAGTCCCGTATCGACATAGGCGGGCATGCGTCCGCGCGCCGCGTCGAGGATCAGCCGACCGGTGGGCGTGGGTTTGATGTCGTAGGGTCCGATCGGTGTCGATGGATTCACGATGACGATCGGCAGCCGGTCCTTGCGCACCAGCCGGCGCACCTCGTCCTCGGCCATGTATTTTGAGCGCTTGTAGTCGCCGATCATGTCCTGGATGCTGACCCGGGTCTCTTCGTTGGAGGGCGTGCCGTCCGGATTCAGACCGAGTGTCGCCACACTGCTGGTGTAGACGATGCGCTCCACGCCGGCCTCGGCGGCGGCCAGCATGATGTTGCGCGTGCCCTCGACGTTGCTGCGATAGATCTCCTGCACGTCGCGAGCCCACAGCCGGTAGTCGGCGGCGACATGGAACAGCGCGAGACAGCCCTTCATCGCCCGCTCCAGCGACGCGCGGTCGCGCAGATCGCCCTCGACGACCTCGACGTCCAGCCCTTCGAGGTTGCGGCGGTCGCTGTTCGGCCGTGCGAGCACCCGCACGGGCATTTGTTCGGAGAGCAGGTGGCGGACGACGGCGGAGCCGACGAATCCGGTCGCGCCCGTGACGAACGTGGTCATGCCGAGGCGCCTCCGCGGCTGCGCAGAAACAGCACGAGGACGACGAGCGCCGCCGCCGGCGCGCCCACGGCGGCCAGCTTCAGAAATCCCATTGCGTATCCTCCGTGGGTGACCAGTGGCAAGAGATAGAGTATGTCCTCGGGTTCGAATCCTGCGAAGTTGGGCTGCCGTGTGGCGGTCTTGCCGAGGCGTGCTTCCATGTCATTGCGCATCTGGAAGATGCCGGCCACGCTCACCCCCGCGACGGCGCCCAGGACGGTGGCCGTATGAGAGCCGGTGGCGCCGGCCACGCCCATGCCCAGGCCGAGGAACATGCCGATGGTGATGAGGGCGTCGGAGACGAGGTCGTAGTAGTGCCCGAGGCGCGAGCCCTTGCCCGTCATGCGCGCCAGCTCGCCGTCGGTGTGATCGAGGAAGGTCGACAGGGCGATCAGCCAGGCCCCGGCATTGAACTCGCCGCGGGCGAGCAGGTACACGCCGACAAGCCCGGTCAGGAACCGCACGGTCGTCAGATGGTTGGGCGTGACCGCCGTGTCGCGCAGCGGCGCCACGAGGCGCGACGCCAGCATGGCATCCCAGGGCTTGTCCATGGACATATCCGCAGGGCTCCTCATGCGCGCGGGGATCGGTACAGAAGGCTCATCAGGCTGGGCAGCACGAGCATCGTGCAGGCCAGCGTGATGAGTATGCCAATGGTGAGTATGACACCCATGCTGGCCGTCCCGGCGTGCGGCGAGATGGCCAGGCTGCCGAAGCCGCTGGCGTTGGTCATCGCGCTCAGGCCGATGGCGGTAGCGGTGCTGGTATTGAGCATCAGGCCGTCCGCGGGCGGGGCGGTGCGGAAACGGTGCACCATGTGTATGCCGTTGTCGACGCCCATGCCGAGCAGCAGCGGCAGGGCGATGATGTTGGCGAAGTTGAACGGCATGCCGAGCAGCACGGTGGCAGCGCCGGTGTAGAGCGCGGCCAGCAGCAGCGGCGTCAGCACCAGTATCACGTCGACGCGGCGCTTCATGGACACCCAAAGCAGCACGGTGATGGCGACCAGCGCGTAGGTGAACGCCTGGGTGAACGCCTTGATCACCGCATCGCTCGCCTCGAGATAGACGATCGGCGTTCCGGTCGCATGCGGCAGCTCCCGGCGGACGTCGTTGACGAAGCCGCGCATCGCCCGCGCCTCCTCCAGGTTCGCCTTCGGCACGACCTCTACGCGATAGCGCCCGTCGGCGCCCACCCAGCGCGCCCGCAGATCCGCGGGCAGCGAGGCGAGGGTCACCGGCTCGGGGTTCAGCGAGGCGGACAACGCGGCCAGTCGTCCGGGCAGCGAACCGAGCAGCGCCTGCTGCGCCTTATCGATGCGTCGGGCGCGCCCCGCCGCATCCGACCGTTCGAGATCGCCGATCAGCGCGTCGACCTGCGCGCCCAGATCGTGGTGGCCCTGGGGGCTTTGCGCGACGAGCGCCGCCCTCAGTGCGCGCAGCGCATGCAGGGTCGATTCCGACGTCGGCGCCGGTTGCGCGCCGGTAGCGTCGTCGTCGAGGTCGGGACCGAGGGTAAGCGCGAGATCGCTCACCATCGCCAGCTTGGCCTCCTGGTGCTCCGGGACGTAGTCCTCGACGGTGCGCACTGAATCCACGCTGCCGACGTCCATCAGGCGCGCCTTGATGGCCCTGGCTTCGTTTGCGTCCCGGGCCAGCGCGACGATGGTCCAGGGCGACTGGCCGTCGCCGGCCAGCAGGGATTTGTAGGTGACGACCGATTCGACCTCCGGATCCTGCAGATTCAGGGGGTTGTAGTCGAAGCGTGCGTGACGCACCAGCATGGCCGCGAGCACGGCCAGCACGGCGGCGGCGAGCACGACGAGGCGGTTGTGGTGCAAGGGCGCCGCCCGCAGCTTTTGCAGCGCGGCCGGCGCGCGCAGCCCCGGGATCCGCCGCTGGCTGGGGCAGCGCAGCGACAGCAGGGCCGGCAGGATGGCCAAGGTCACGAACAGGCTGATGAACATGCCGGCGCCCGAGATGATGCCGAGCTCCGCGACGCCGCGGTAGGAGGTCGGTATGAACGCGAAGAAGCCGATGGACGTCGTCAGCGTGCACAGCCCGAGCGAGCCTCCGACGTGACGCGCCGCGCGCGCCAGCGCGTCGCGATGATCGGGATCCACGGCGGACAGTTCCCTGTACCGAAGGCACAGGTAGATGGCGTAGTCCGCGCCCAGCCCGATGTACATCACCGCGAACGCCACGGAGATGAGATTGAGCTCGCCGATGGCGATGGTGGCGAAGAAGGCGGTGAACAGCAGGCCGAGGATGAGCGCCGCCAGCGTGGCGAACACCAGCCAACCGGATCGCAGGCCGAAGATCAGCACCAATGCGACCATCAGCAGCGAGCCGATGCTCGCGAGCTGCGCGCCGAGACTGACGCTTTTGAGTTCGTCGTAGGCGAGCGCTGCGCCGCCGGTCAACCGCACGCGCACGCCCTGCTCGGGGGTGAGCCCCAAAGATGCCGCGGTCTCGCGTATCGCGCGCATCGCCGGGCCGCCCGGCAGCATCGATCCGTAATCGAGCTTCGGCCGGGCGATGAAGATCGCGCGCTTGTCCTCCTCCGCCGCCTCCTTGCCGTTGATGAGCTCCTCCCAGGACATCCGCGCGTGCCGCCCTTGCGCGAGCGCCTGCAGGGTGGCCGCGATGCGCCGAATGGCGAAATCGAGATCGATGTCGGGCGCGTCGGACTCGGTGAGCGCCTCCGTGAGCAGCGCGGCCAGGCCGCGGAGGGTGGGGTCCGCCTTGAGTCGGGCGAGAAACGGCTGCACGCGCGCCAGATCGTCGGAGAGGTCCTGGAGCTCGGTCTCATCGAGGTAGAGCAGGCCGTTGCGCCGGAAGAACTCGCTGCCCTGCGGGTAGTAGACCTCGGTGAACAGGTCGTTGCGCGCGGACAGCGCCTGCGCGAGCCGGGCCGCGCCGTCGCGCGCCTCGTCCACGGTCGCGCCGTCGACGACGACGACGATGTTGTCGGAGTATTGCGGAAACTCCTTTTGGTACCGGATCTGGGTCTGTCGCCAGGGCAGTTCGGCCGACAGCATGTCGGCCGTGTCGGTGTTGATGCCGACATGCTCGGCGGTGTAGATCGCGCACCCGACCGCGGCGGCGACGGCCAGCACCAGCACCGGGACTGCGTGGCGCTGTACCCAGCGGAACCAGGCGTCGATCAGGCGATCGACGCGTTCCGGAAATGGCGTGGTCTCAGACATGCGATCGGGAGTGGTTCAACGCGCGGCTTGCGCGCCGGCCGGGCGCGACCCCGGCGTTTCTAGACGCGAAAAACGTAATTCCTGCCGGCCTCGCGCTCGCAATCCTGCGGGTAGCTCTCGCGCTTGTCGGCGTAGTACCGTGCTCTCTGGTCGCCGTCGGACTGCTTGCCGTAGGTCACGTACAGGATGCGTCGCCGCTGATTCGTGAGGTTGGGGCCGGATCCGTGCGGCGCGTAGGAGTCGAAGAACACGACGTCGCCGGGCTGGGTCGGGTACGGCTCGAATTTCATGCCCGCCATCGCCTCCTCGGTCAGCGGCTCCCACATGCGGCCGACGACGCCGCGGTTGTGAAAGCCCTTCACCAGTTCCAGGCAGCCGTTCTCGGTCGTCGCCTCGTCGATGCAAAGCAGGACGGAGATGTGCAGCGATCCGTAGCGGTCCCAGCCCGCCTGCACGTCCTGGTGCGGCTTGAAGCCATCGCCGCCCGGCAGCTTGAAGTTGACCTTGTCCTTGAATAGCACGGCGGGCTCGCCGAACAGCTGGCCGACGCTGCCGCGCATCTTTTCGCCGTCGAACAGGCGTTGGAAGCCCTCGTGGTACGGATAGAAGTTCTCCATCCGGTTGAGGATGCGGCTGCCATCGAGCCGGCTCTTTTCGAAGTACATCATGTGACGGCCAGGGGTCTCGGGCCAGGCCTCGATTTCGCTGGTCCAGCGGGCGATGTCCTCCATCTCCCGGTGGCTGTACATGCCGCGCGCGACCAGAAACCCGTCGTCGTGAAATGTCCGTATCTGTTCCTGCGTCAGTGGGCCGTGGGGCATGGTGCGAAGGCTCGTGTTTGGGGCGAAAAGAGGGCGCTTTATAGCCGAGTGAGTGCGAGGTGACAAGGCGATCAGGACGGTTCGCCCAGCTCCCTCTGCGCCACGGCCGCCACCCTGCTCAGGGTCGCGAGCGCGCGGCCGAACGCGCGCTGCAGCCTCAGTAGTGCGGCCAGCGCCGAAGGTTCGGTGAGGAGCGCCCGGGCCAGTCGCCCGAGCCGGGGGCGGCCGTAGGCATCCGTGATGGCCGGCAGAAAGGCCGGCAGGTCGTGCGTGGCCGGGTCGGCAATCGCCCGCACGACCAGGAAGGGAACCCCGGCCTGCAGAGCCGCCGCGCCCACCGCCGCGCTTTCCATGTCGACGGCGGAGGCGCCTGAACGGTCCCGCGCCTGCTGCCTGGAACGCCGATCCAGGAGCACGGTCCCCCCGCTGAGCAGTGGGCCCGCATCGATGGGCTCACGTCCGCTCGCGGCCGAGGCGATGCGCCCGCGCCAGCCTGGGGAGGTTGCATAAGTGCCGGATTCTGCGATTACATGCGCCGGCAGCACGAGGGTGCCCGACCGCAGGGCGGGGTCGATCGCCCCGGCGCAGCCCCAGCTCACGAGCGAACGCGCCCCGGCGCGCAGCAGCACCTTCGCCCCGGCGGCGGCGGGATCGAGTCCCATGCCACAGACGAGGAGTCGGTGCGGGCCGAAGCGCAGAACGGTATCGATCGGGAGGCCCCGCAGCGCACGCCGGCCGAGCAGTGTTCGTGCCTCGGCCGGCAGCGCGGTGAGGATCCCCGCCGGGGTCAATGCTCGCGGGCTGCCGGACGTTCGGACCCGGCCCGGTTGAGGTTGCGGAACCGGCCCAGGGCCCACAGCGGGAAGTACCGCGAGTAGCCGTGGTACTTCAGGTAGAACACGCGCGGGAAGCCCGGCGCCGTGTAGTGCTCGTCGCTCCACAGGCCGTCGGCCTGCTGTGTCCTGATGAGGAACTGCACGCCACGGCGCACGGCCTGCGAATCCTTCTCGCCGGCGGCGAGCAGCGCCAGCAGCGCCCAGGCCGTCTGGAACGGGGTGCTCGGGTGCGGCCGGTAATGGCGCGGCGGGTAGTAGCTGTCGTTGCTCTCGCCCCAGCCGCCGTCGGCATTCTGCATGCTCTCCAGCCATTTCACCGCGCGGCGGATGTACGGCTGCTGCATGTCCTCGCCCGCCACCTCCAGGGCGGTGAGCACCGACCAGGTGCCGTAGATGTAATTGGTGCCCCAGCGGCCGAACCACGAGCCGTCGGCCTCCTGCTCCTTGCGCAGGTACTCCATCGCGCGCGCGATCGGCCTCTTGTACTCGGGCTTGCCGACCAGCGAGAGCAGGGCGATGCAGCGGCCCGTCAGGTCGGCGGTCGGCGGATCGAGCAGGGCCCCGTGATCCGCGAACGGGATGGCGTTGAGGTAGTAGTGCGTATTGTCCGAATCGAATGATGCGAAGCCGCCGTTCTTGGACTGCATGCCGCATACCCAATCGGCGGCGCGCTCGATGTTATGGGCGTAACGCTCGCGATCGACCTCGTGCATGATCCAGCCGATCATCGAGGTGTCGTCGAGGTCCGGGTAGAAGGAATTGCCGTACTGGAACGCCCAGCCGCCTCCGCGCAGCCCCGGGTGGTTTTCCTGCCAGTCGCCGGGCTCCTCGTCCAGCTGGTGATGCGCCAGCCAGTCGAGCGCGCGGGTCACCGATTCGGACTGCGCGCCGCCGTAGGCCTGGTGCAGCGCGTGCGCCGCCAGGCCCGTGTCCCAGGTCGGCGAGACGCACGGCTGCACGTAGGCGCTGTGGGTGTTGCTGACCACGAGGTTGCGGATCGCGGTGCGGGTCTGGACGCGATAGGGGTGGTCGGCCGGATAGCCGAGCAGCGCCAGCGCCTCGTAGGCATTGACCATGGCCGGGAAGATGCCGCCCAGGCCGTCGACGCCGTTGAGCCGCCGCGTGAACCACCGCTCGGCCAGGCGCAGCGCGTACTGGCGCATTCGCGGCGGGATAAGGTGCTCCAGGCCGCGGCCCATCTGGTCCAGCAACAGGAACAGCTTTGCCAGCAGCGTCGTCGGCCGGAACCAGTCCTGTTCCAGGTGCGGCGGGGTGATGAACAGTTCGCGGATGTCCACCCCGCGCGGGTTCTTGGCCTTGGGCTTCAGCGTGCACAGCACGAAAAGCGGCACCATGACGGTGCGCGACCAGTAGGCGACCTTGCTGATGTGGAACGGGAACCAGCGCGGCAGCAGCATCACCTCCACGGGGATGAACGGCACCCCTTTCCATGGCACCTGCTCGAACAGGGCCAGCGCGATGCGCGTGAAGACGTTGGCGCGGGCGGCGCCGCCGTAGTTCAGGATGGCGTTGCGCGCGCGGATCATGTGCGGCTCGTTGGGGTCGTCGCCGACCAGCTTCAGCGCGTAGTACGCCTTCACGGAGCAGGACAGGTCGAAGTCGCCGCCGTGATACAGCGGCCAGCCGCCGTGCTCTGCCTGCTTGGCGCGCAGGTGGCTGGCGATCTTGCGCTCGAGCACGTCGTCCACCTCGCCCATGAAGTGGTTCATCATGATGTACTCGGCGGGGATGGTGCAGTCGGCCTCGAGCTCGTAGATGTAATGGCCGTCGGGGTGCTGCTCGGACTCCAGGCCGAGGCGGGCGCGATCGATGGACTCCTCGAGTTCGGCGCGATTGATCGGCCCGCGGGCTTCGCGCGCCTGAACAACTGCCAGTCGTGACGCAACCTTTGAATGCTTGCGCCGGAAACGCGTCTTTAACATTTTTCTATTTCCGAAAGGAACCGTCGTCTGCACTTTGCGAGCAGCGGGAATGGCGGGACGTCAACACAGACGCGTCCGACGCGCGCTACCTCGGCGCATGCGACCGAATCGGTATTGAATCCCCCTACTGCCGGATGATTCGGGGCCCGTCGGGGCACCCAGGTGCTTTTGATCCGCTGCCGCAGCCCGGCTCGGAAAGTGTCTCACGAATGTCCGATCTCGGCAAATCCTTGGCGGCAAAGGCAAACAGCCATCTCAGGAGGCGATCGCTGGAGGTCGTGAGGTTGGTGGCGAGGATCGTCAGCTTCACGCTGTTGCGCGAGATCTTGACCTCGCGGCCCGAACGGAAGTCGCGATGGCGATTCAGCTTCTTCAGGGTCAGGACCGCCATGCCGATCGCCCAGAGGCAGAACCGCCGGATCCCCGTCTCGTGCGGCGGGATCAGCAGAGTGTAGGCGAGCGCATTCTCCAGGTGCTGCCGCGCCACGCCGATGAGCTCGCCGAGGGCGTCGCGGAATCCCGGTGGGACGTCCTCCGGACGCAGTTGCGCCAGATCGACGCCGGCCCGACGGAAGACGTCGCGCGGCAGCCAGCAGGCGCCGCGGCGCCGGTCCTCCCAGATGTCCTTGAGAATGTTGGTCATCTGCAGGCCCTGACCGAAGGATACCGACAGCTGCATCAGCTGGTCGCGATGGCGGGCGATCTCAGCAGAGTGATCGCAGAACAGCTCGGTCAGCATCTCGCCGACCACGCCGGCGACGTAATAGCAATAACGGTCCATGGCCGGCTGATCCGGCAGGCCCTCGAGGGTTTCTCGTTCCTGGTACCAGGCCATGCCGCCGGCCATGATCCGCACGCAGCGGAGCATGGCCGCCTGCTGGGCGGCGTTGCAGCTGTGGGTGATGCGGATGACCCGGGGCGTGTTCAGGATGAGATCGCGCTCCTCCTCGAGCATCTGTGGAGAGAGCAGCCGGTGCAGTTCATCGGCAAAGCGCGCGGCGTCGGCGACGCCGGCCACCACGTCGATGAACATGTCCGAGTAGTGGCGCTGCTGCTGGAAGCTCAGGCCCGGGTCGTCCTCGATGGTGTCGGCGATGCGGCAAAGCAGGTAGGCGTTGCTGACCACGCGCGCCAGTTCGGCCGGAAGTTGCGGGATGGTCAGCGCGAAGGTGCGCGAGACGCCTTGCAGGCGATCGACTTGGTAGCGCTCATCCTCGGCGGTAGGCGGTGAGGAGGGCGGCGGCGACGGCGGTTGCATGCCGGCATTGTAACCGACCCGTTCCGGTGCATCAGCCCGGCGACGCGCAGCGCGATCGGAGGGCGGAATTCCGATTGGGCGCCTGGATCTCGATCGGCACTCTTGCTCAGCCGGCGGCCTGGCTCTGGTCGGCCTCGAACAGGCCGCGCAGCTCCTCGGCCGCCTGCCTGGCGCTTTCCACCAACGCGGTTTCATCGTGGTAGATCGCGTGCTGGCGCTGGAGCAGGGCCTCGTCGAAGACGCGGAATTTCTCCACCGACTCCGCGGCGAGTTCCGGCGGGAGTCCGAGCCCCGTGAGCACCTCGCGCGCCATGGCGAGACTGGAGAGGATGGTGTCTCGCATGACGTAGCGCACGCCGAGATCCAGGAGCTTGTAGCAGTGAAAGCGGTTGCGGGCGCGGGCGTAGATGGGGACGTCGGGGAAATGCCGGCGCACAGTCTGCGCAATCTTCAGTGACTTTTCGATGTTGCCGACGGCGAGCACGAACAGCCTGGCCTGCTCCACCTTCGCCGCCCGCAGCAGCTCCAGGCGCGAGGCGTCGCCGTAGTAGATCTTGCTGCCGAACTTGCGCACGAAATCCACCTGCGTCTGACTTATGTCGACGGCGGTGAACGCAATGCCGCGCATGCGCAGTATGCGCGCCACGATCTGGCCGACGCGGCCGAAGCCCGCGATCACCACGGCGTTGCCGGGCTCGTCGATGCGATCGAACTCCGGTTCCTCCCGCGCGCTCAGCCACGGCTTCACCACCCGGTCGTTGAGCACGAACGACAGGGGGGCGAGCATCATCGACAGCACCACCGTCGCCATCAGCACGTCCGCCGTCGCGCGGTCGACGATCGAATACTCGCGCGCCAGGTTGAAGAGCACGAAGGCGAACTCGCCGCCGGCGGCCAGCGCAATGCCGAGGTTCCGCGCGCTGTCGACCTTCGCCCCCGCGGCCTTCGCCACGGCGAACACGACGATGAACTTCACGATGCACAGCGCAATCGCCGCGCCGACGAGCACGATCGGCCATTGCGCCACGACCCCGAGGTTGACCGTCATGCCGACGGCGATGAAGAAAAGGCCGAGCAGCAGGCCCTTGAAGGGTTCGAGCACGGCCTCTATCTCGTGGCGGAACTCCGAGTCCGCCAGCAGCACGCCGGCAAGGAAGGCGCCCAGCGACATCGACAGGTCCAGGTAGGCCATCAGCAGGGCGGTGCCTATCGCCACCAGCAGCGCCGTGGCCGTGAACAGCTCGCGGTTGCCGAAGCGCGCCACGAGGCGGAAGGCCCACCGCAGCAGCTGCCGCCCGGCGATCGCCATCGCGGCCAGCACGGCGATCGCGCGCATCAGTTCCGCCCAGTCGGCCTCGCCGGTCCTGGTTTCCGGGGAGTAGGCGAGCAGAGGCAGGGCGGCCAGTGCCGGGATGATGGCGAGGTCCTGGAACAGCAGGATCGCGAAGGAGTCGCGGCCATGGCGCGTGGTCAGCTCGTTGCGTTCGGCCAGCGTCTGCAGCACGAAGGCCGTCGACGACATGGCAAGGCCGAATCCGATCACGCCCGCCGCCAGCCAGTGCTGCCCGAAGCCGAGGGCGGCGACCGCGCCGATGAGCAGCGTGCTGCACGCCACCTGGGCCGAACCCAGGCCGAATACCGTCCGCCGCAGCACCCACAGCCGCGACGGCTGCAGTTCCAGGCCGATCACGAACAGCAGAAGTACGACGCCGAGTTCCGAGACGTGCAAAATACTCTCGACCTCGGTGACCAGGTGCAGCCCCCACGGTCCGAGCAGCATGCCGGCGATGAGGTAGCCGAGCACCGTCCCGAGACCCATCCTCTTGAACAGGGGTACGATGAGCACCGCGGCGGCCAGAAAAAGCGTGAGTTGTTCCACCATGATGGCGTTGTTCCCTTCTCGGCCGTGAACGTTCGCGTCGCCGGAAACAATAACACTTTCGCGCCCCTCAGCCCCGAGGCCGCGGCGCGCGCCCGTGCGACGGCCGCCGCGACGAAGCCTCCCTGGGGCCGGGTCGCAGCGGCGGAGCGCCGGGTCTCCGCGGCGGGGGTAGCGCGCGGGGCGCAGCCGCGTCCAGGAACGCTCGATGTTCAATATCGTCTACAGCAACCGTACTGAAGGGCTCGCCGCCGCGCTCGAGGAGATCCTCGAGCGGCCGCTGCCGTCGGTGCTGGCCCCGGAGATCGTGGTCGTGCCGACCCGGGCAATGGGCCAGTGGCTCACCTACCGGCTCGCCGACCGGCAGGGCATCTGCGCGAACACGCGCTTCCTCTACCCGGGGAACTTCATCTGGGAGATCTTCCGGCTCGTGCTCGGCGATCGGCTGCCAGCCCTGGCTCCGTTCACTCCAGAGGTCAACGCCTGGCGCATCTACGATGCCCTGGGCGAACTACCGGAGGGCGAGGCCTACGCGCCGCTGCGCGCCTACCTGCGTGGCGCCGATGCCCGCCAGCGGCACGCGCTGGCGCGCCGCATCGCCGAGACCTTCGATCAGTACGTAATTTTCCGGCCCGACTGGGTACGCGCCTGGGAGCGGGGCGAGCAGACGCACTGGCAGGCGGGACTGTGGCGACGGCTGGTCGCGGGGCGCCGTCCGCTGCACTGGGTGCATGTCCTGGAGGACTTCGAAGCGGCGGCGACCGCGGGTGTGGAAGCGGCGCTGCCGGCGCGGGTGACGCTGTTCGCCATGCCGGCATTGTCGCCCTCCTACCTGGAGGTGATCGCGCACCTCTCGCGGCGCACGCAGGTCAACCTGCTGCTGTCGAACCCCTGCCGGCACTACTGGGGGGACATCGTCTCCCCGCGCACCCGTGCCGCCGCGGGGGAGGCGGCGGCCGAGGAGCGCTACCTGCACACCGGGCACCCGCTGCTCGCGTCGATGGGGCGCACGGGACGGGACTTCATCGACCGCGTCCTCGACTACGACCACGTCGAGAACGAATGCC
>CAZTPK010000014.1:0-14128 GCA_964614765.1 uncultured Gammaproteobacteria bacterium | reverse complement strand
GCGAGCCACTACGTCGACCTCCTCGACTGGCTGATCGGGCCGGTCGAGAGCGTCCACGCCTACACCGCGACGTTGGCGCGCAACATCCAGGTCGAGGACACCGGCGTGATGAACGTCAAGTGGCGTACCGGAACGCTGGGCACGGTCGCCGTGACGATGCTGACCTACCCGCGCAATCTCGAGGGCTCGATCACCATCATCGGGGAGAAGGGTACCGTGCGCGTCGGCGGCGTAGCCGTCAACGAAATCCAGCACTGGGAGTTCGCGGAGGCGGACGAGGACGATGCCAAGGTCAAGGACGCCAGTTACCTGACGACCTCCGTGTACGGTTTCGGGCATCCGCTCTATTACGACAACGTGCTGAGGGTGCTGAGAGGCGAGGCAGAGCCGGAGACCGACGGCCGCGAGGGACTTCGGTCGCTCGAGATACTGATCGCCGCGTACCTTTCGGCCCGTGACGGCCGGCGCGTCTGCCTGCCTCTGGATCACTGATCCACGACCATGACCTATACGGCGCATCCCAGCGCGATCATCGACGACGGAGCCCGCATCGGCGCGGGAACGCGGATCTGGCACTGGGTGCACGTGTGCGCCGGCGCCCGCATCGGCGAGGGATGCGTGCTCGGTCAGAACGTGTACATCGGCAATCGTGTGGTGATCGGCAATAACGTCCGGATCCAGAACAACGTCTCGGTCTTTGACAACGTCACGCTCGAGGATGACGTGTTCTGCGGCCCCAGCATGGTGTTCACCAACGTGATCAATCCGCGTGCGTTCCTCTCGCGCAAGGACGAGTATCGCGACACGCTGGTCCGCCGGGGGGCGACGCTCGGCGCCAACTGCACCATCGTTTGCGGCGTCAGCATCGGCGAGTACGCGTTCGTCGGGGCCGGTGCGCTCGTACGCCACGACGTACCCGGCCATGCGCTGGTGCTGGGCGTGCCGGCGCGCCAGCACGGGTGGGTGAGCCGCGCCGGCGAGCGGCTGGCGTTTGCGGCCGACGGCGCGGGCGAGGCTGTCTGCCCACGCACCGGGGAGCGCTACCGGCTCCAGGCCGGGCAATGCTTAAGGATCGAGTGAACGCGAACCCAATGACTGGGAGGCACATGGAATTCATAGATCTCAAGGCGCAGTACGCGCAGCTTCGCGCGCCGGTCATGCAGCGCATCCAGGCCGTGCTCGATCACGGCGCCTACGTCATGGGGCCGGAGATCAGGGAGCTCGAGGAAAAGCTGGCGGCGTACGTCGGCGTCAGGCACTGTCTGGCGGTCTCGAGCGGAACGGACGCTTTGCTCATCGCCATGATGGCGCTGGACATACGGCCGGGCGAGGAGGTGATCACGACACCGTTCACGTTCATCGCCACGGGGGAGATGATTGCGCTGCTCGGCGCGAAGCCGGTCTTCGTGGACATCGACCCGGAGACGCTGAACCTCGATCCGGCGCTGATCGAACGCGCCATTACGTCCCGTACCAGGGCGATCATGCCCGTCAGTCTCTACGGGCAATGCGCCGACTTCGACGCAATCAACGCCATTGCCGCCGCACACGGTCTGGCCGTCATCGAGGATGGCGCGCAGAGCTTCGGCGCGACGTACCAGGGCCGGCGCTCGTGCGGCCTGTCGACCATCGGCTGCACGAGCTTCTTCCCGTCGAAGCCGCTCGGCTGCTACGGCGACGGCGGCGCCGTGTTCACCGATGACGAGGCGCTTGCGACGGCGATGCGGGAGATCCGCGTGCACGGGCAGGATCGCCGCTACCATCATCCGCGTATCGGCATCAACGCCCGCATGGACACCCTCCAGGCCGCGATCCTGCTGGCGAAGCTGGAGATCTTCCCGGATGAGGTCGTGGCGCGCGGGCGCATCGGCGCGCGGTACACGCAGCGCATCGCCTCGCGGTGCCCGTCCGTCGTCACGCCGACGGTGCTGCCGACGAACACGAGCGTCTACGCCCAGTACACGGTGCAGATCGAGAATCGCGCCGAGGTATCGCAGCACCTGAACTCGCGCGGCGTCCCGACCGCCGTCCATTACCCGATGCCGTTGCATCAGCAGCCGGCGTTCGCGTTCCTCCGATTGGGACCGGGGAGCTTCCCGGTCGCGGAGCGGGCCGCGGGCAGGGTGCTCAGCCTGCCGATGCATCCGAATCTCGATGAGGCGACGCAGGATCTGGTCGTCGAAGCCCTGCGCGACGCGGTTCAGGCATGCCGAGAGCCGGCGCCGGCGCAATGATGCGGAACCGGATGCCGCCGCTCGCGTGCACCGGCCGCGAAACGTGGAAGCGGGCCGCACATGGCTAGCCTGCGGCTGATCGCGCGCCTCGACATCAAGGCGCCTAACCTCATCAAGGGCATACACCTCGAGGGGCTGCGCAAGATCGGCAACCCCGCGGAATATGCCAGGCGATACTACGAGGCGGGCATCGACGAGATCATCTACATGGACATCGTCGCGACGCTCTACCAGCGCAACAACCTCGGCGACATCCTCCGCGACACGACCGAGAGCGTGTTCATTCCGATCACCGCGGGCGGCGGCGTGCGCACGCTGCAGGACGTCGAGACGATGATGCGTTGCGGAGCCGACAAGGTCGCGATCAACACCGCGGCGGTGAAGCGTCCGCGGTTCATCGAGGAAGTCGCAACGCGGTTCGGATCGCAGTGCTGCGTGCTCTCGGTCGAGGCCAAGCAGAGCGGTCCGTCGCGCTGGGAGGCGTATACCGACAACGGCCGCGAGCACACGGGGCTCGACGTCGTGGAGTGGGTGCGACAGGCGGCCGAACTCGGTGCCGGCGAGGTGCTGCTGACGTCCGTGGACCGCGAGGGAACGCGCAAGGGCTTCGATGTGGCCTTAACGCGCGCGGTCGCCGAGGCGGTCAGCATTCCGGTGATCGCCAGCGGCGGCATGGGAGCGGGCCAACACCTCATCGAGGTCGTGCGCGAGGGCCATGCCGACGCGGTCGCCATGGCCGACGTGCTTCACTACAACCGTATGCCGCTGGCGGAGATCCGCGAGTTGGCGGCCGGCGCCGGCATCCCGGTGCGATCCCTGTGAGCCGCGATACGGTCATCGTCGACTACGGCGTCGGCAACCTCCGAAGCGTGGCGCGCGCGGTCAGTCATTGCGGCGCCGAGCCGGTTCTGAGTTCCGATCCCGCGCGCATCGAAGCGGCGCGACACCTCGTATTGCCGGGAGTCGGTGCTTTCGGCAGCTGTATCGGCGCCCTCAGGTCACACGGTCTGCTCGAGTCGGTGCTGAAGGTCATCGACTCCGGGCGCCCGGTGCTCGGCATCTGCGTCGGGATGCAGATGCTGCTCGACGTCGGCGAGGAGTTCGGCGAGCACGCCGGTCTGGCGCGGATTGCCGGACGGGTGCAGGCGGTGCCGGCCACCGGTGCCGACGGCGCGCCGCACAAGATCCCGCACGTGGGCTGGAGCGCCATCTTCCCGGCGGCAAAGCCGTGGGCAGGCACGATCTTCGAAGGGATAGCGCCCGGAAGCGCCTGCTACTTCGTGCACTCCTACGCGGCGGTTCCGGAGCGGCCCGAGAGCACGATCGCCGTCTGCGACTATGACGGCCGGACGATCTGCGCGGCCGTCAATCGGGGGCGTCTCTACGGCGTGCAGTTCCATCCGGAGAAGAGTGGCCCGGTGGGACTGCGGATATTCGACAACTTTCTGAGGATGTCGGCCGACTGAGCGTCGGCCGCTGCATCGAGTTCGAGAAGGGGGAGCGGTCAGGTGCAATCGAATCACGGCTGGAAGTCCGCGGTATTGATCGGCGCGGGGCGAATGGGGCGTTCCCATGCGCTGGCATTGAAGGAGATGGGAGTGCCGCTGCGCGCGGTGTGCGATGTCAATGCCGAGGCGCGCGCGCGCGTCGGCGAGGAATTCGGCGTCGCCGAGGGCAATCGCGTGTCGCGTCCCGAGGAACTCGCCGAAGCCATCCGCGGCGCCGACGTCGTGGCAATCGCGACCACCGCCGACAGTCACCGTGCGCTGGTGACGCTGGCGGCGGAGTACGGGGCGCGGAACATACTCTGCGAGAAGCCCCTGGCGACATCGGTCGCGGATTGCGACGCGATGATCCGCGCCTGCGAGAAGTCGGGGACGCGCCTTGCCGTCAATCACCAGATGCGTTTCATGGATCAGTATCTGCTCGTCAGGGACGTGCTGGCGGACGGCGAGATCGGAAGACTGGCCAGCATGACCGTCGTGGCCGGCTGCTTCGGCCTGGCGATGAACGGTTCGCACTACATCGAGGCGTTCGCCTTCCTGACCGGCAGCGCGCCGGCGCAGGCCGCCGGGTGGTTCAGCGGCGCTGCGTTCCAGAACCCGCGCGGTCCGCAATTCTTCGACCAGGCAGGGGAGTTTCGCATCGTTTCGGAGAGCGGACAGCGGTTGATGATGGTGATCGGCGCCGACCAGGGCCACGGCATGACTACCATGTATGCCGGCGAGTTCGGTCACGTGTTCGTGGACGAGCTCGAGGGGGAGGCCATCGTCACCGCGCGCAAGCCCGAGCACCGTGGGCAGCCGATGACGCGGTACGGCATGCCGTGGGATCGCCGGTCGGTCCGCTTCCCGCAGGCCGACAACGTCAGGCCCACGCGCGCCGTATACGAGGCGCTCGCGGCGGGCGCGGGATACCCGTGCGGCGCCGACGGCCGGCGCGTCATCGCGGCGCTCGCGGCATGCTACGCATCCGCAGAGAACGGCGGCGGAACCGTCGCGGTGGAGTCAATCGCCAACGCCGCGGCGCGCCGCTTCCCGTGGGCGTGAGCGCCGGCGGAGCCCGAGGAGACCTTCGAACGTGAAAGTGCTGGTGACCGGAGCCGACGGATTCATCGGGTCGCATCTGACCGAACTGCTCGCCGCCGAGGGCTACGAGGTGCGGGCCATGGTGCTCTACAACAGCTTTGACGCTCGCGGCTGGCTCGACCACATCGATGCGGCCACGCGCCGTCAGCTCGAGATCGTTGCGGGCGACATCCGCGATCCGCATTTCGTGCGCGGGGCGGTTTCCGGATGCGACGCGGTCATGAATCTTGCCGCCCTGATCGCGATACCGTTCTCCTACGTCGCGCCGGAGAGCTACCTGCAGACCAACGCCCTCGGTGCGATCAACGTCGCGCAGGCCGCCCGGGACCAGGGCAATGTCAAAGTCGTGCACGTGTCGACCAGCGAGGTCTACGGTACCGCGCAGTTCGTTCCCATCACCGAGGAGCATCCGCTGGTCGCGCAGTCCCCGTACGCGGCGACCAAGATCGCCGCCGACCAGTTGATGCTGTCGTACTGGCGGTCCTTCGGGACGCCGGTTGCCGTCGCCCGGCCGTTCAACACCTACGGGCCGAGACAGTCGACCCGCGCGGTGATCCCGACCATCATCACGCAGATGGTCGCCGGCAACCGGCGGATCGAGCTCGGCGCGACCCATCCGACTCGCGACTTCAACTACGTCAAGGACACCGCCCGGGGCATGCTGGCGGTCCTGCGCAGCGACGCGGCGATTGGCGAGGTGATCAACATCGGCAGCGGATTCGAGATCTCCGTCGGCGATACGGCGGAGCTGATCGCGGAGATCCTCGGCGTGGAGGTCGAGATTGAGCAGAAGGAACAGCGCAAGCGGCCCGAGTTGAGCGAGGTGGAACGCCTGTTCGCGGCCAACGAGAAGGCACGGCGCATCCTCGGGTGGACGCCGCAATACGGGGGCCTCGAGGGCTTCCGCCGAGGCCTGACCGAGACCATCGACTGGTTCCGCGTCCCCGAAAACCTGGCGCGGTACCGCGTGGGCGGATATACCCTGTGAGCGCGATCGTCCAGGCATCGGCCGCCGCCTCGGAGATCGTGGAGATCCTCCGCAACCTGCTGCCGCCGGGGTACGGGCCGTATCAGTTGCACGAGCCGGAGCTCTCGGCGCGTGAAAAGGAACTGGTCAACGAGGCCATCTCGGAGGGCTTCGTCTCCTACGCCGGGCGTCACGTGGGCCTCTTCGAGCAGGCGCTCGCCCGCGCCTGCGGGACGCGCGAGGCCGTGGCCGTGGTCAGCGGCACCGCGGCCCTGCACGTGATCCTGCACACGCTGGGGATCGGCAATGGCGACGAGGTCCTTTGCCCGTCGCTGACCTTCGTCGCGACGGCGAACGCGATCGTCCATGCCGGAGCGGTGCCGCACTTCGCCGACAGTCATCCGGATCATCTCGGCCTGGACAGCGAGCGGCTTCGGACGTATCTCGGGCGGATCGGCGAACGCCGGGACGGCGCCCTGCGCAACCGCCGGACCGGGCGCCGCATCGCGGCAATCATGCCCGTACATGTCTTCGGCCACGTCGGCAGGCCGCACGAGCTGCGCGAGGTGGCGGCGGAGTTCGCGTTGCCGATCGTCGAGGACGCCACCGAGGCACTCGGTTCGGCGTCGGACTCCTATCCGGTGATGCGGATGGGGGTCGCGGCGGCGCTGAGCTTCAACGGCAACAAGATCGTCACCACGGGCGGAGGCGGGGCGATCGTCACGGACGACGCCGCACTGGCCGCGCGCCTGCGGCACGTGACGACCACGGCCAAGCGGCCGCACCCCTGGCGTTTCGATCATGACGAGGTCGGCTTCAACTACCGGCTGCCGAACCTCAACGCGGCGCTCGGCCTGGCGCAGCTGGAGCGGATCGAGGACTTCCTGAGGCGCAAGCGCAGGCTCGCGCTCGCCTACAGGGATGCGTTCGCGCGCAACGGCCGCTGGGAATTCATCGAGGAACCCGCCGGGTGCCGCAGCAACTACTGGCTCAACGCGGTCAAGGCACCTGCCGCGGACCGCGTGCTGCTCGAGGAGGCGCTCGAATCCCTGCACGCGGCGGGCTACAGGTGCCGCCCGTGCTGGACCCCGATGCACCAGCTCGCGATCCATGCGGCGCATCCGCGCGATGCCCTGCCGGTTGCCGAGGATCTCGCCCAGCGGATCATCTGCCTGCCGAGCAGTCCGCGGCTGAGCGAGTACCTGCAATGAACGACCGGCGACGGCTGCTCTTCGTGACCGGGACCCGGGCGGAGTACGGCCTGCTGTACTGGACAATGAAGCGCGTGCTCGAGAGCGGGCGCTCGCAGCTGCAGATCGTCGCCACCGGTGCGCACCTGTCGCCGGCCTTCGGACGCACGGTCGACGTCATACGCAGCGACGGCTTCCACGTCGATGCCGAGGTCGACATGCTGGTCGACAGCGATTCCAACTGGGGCACCGCCTGCGCAATCGGGCTCGGCATAATCGGAATGGCCAACGCTCTGCGTGCCCTCGCGCCGGACCTGATGGTCGTGCTCGGCGATCGGTACGAGGTACTCGCCGCGGTGCAGGCCGCCTACGTCGGCCGCGTGCCGATCGCGCACATACACGGCGGCGAGGTGACGCGGGGATCTCTCGACGAGGGATTCCGGCACGCCGTAACCAAGTTCGCGAGCCTGCATTTCGTCTCCAGCGAGGAGCACCGGCGCCGCGTCGTCCAGCTGGGCGAGCACCCGCAGAGGGTCCACAACGTCGGCGCCGTCGGTCTGGAAAACATCGCCCGGCTCGAGCTCGACGGCCGCGAGGGATTCGAGCGCCGCATCGGCCGCAAACTCGGCCGGCCGGCGATACTGATGACCTATCATCCGGCGACGGCATGCGACGAGGATCCCGTCGCCACCGTCGATGCCATCGCGTCGGCGCTCGACGCATTTCCCGGGGCGACGATCATCGCCACCGGCAGCAACGCCGATCCCGGCGCTCGGGCTATCGATGCCCGACTGCGCGAGCTCGAGCAGCGTTTTCCGGAACGGCTGTACTTCAGCACCTCTCTGGGGCAACGCGGGTATCTGAGCGCGATGCGTCACTGCGATCTCGTTCTCGGCAACTCCTCGAGCGGTCTGATCGAGGCTCCGTCGATGGGCAAGCCGACCGTGAACATCGGCCAGCGCCAGGCGGGCCGGCAACGCGCGCCGTCCGTGATCGACTGTGCGGCCGATGCGAGTGCAATCCGCGCTGCCGTCGAGCGCGCGCTCTCGCCGGCGTTCGTGCAGCTGGCGTCCCGGCGCGAGAACCCCTACGCGAGCGCCGGCCTGGACGTCAGCAGGCACATCCTCGGCGTCCTCGAGGGCATCGATCCCGCGGAGCTCGAGCGTCCGAAGGGATTCTTCGACGTGTCATTCAGTCTGCCGGATGCCGGGAGGAGGGGATGACCGCTGCCTCAACCTTCGTCATCGCCGAGGCCGGGGTGAACCACAACGGCTCGCTCGCACTGGCCGGTGAGCTGGTCGATGCGGCCGTGGAGGCCGGTGCCGATGCCGTCAAGTTCCAGACCTTCAAGGCGGATCGGCTGGTCGAGAAGTCGGCGCCGCGGGCCGCCTACCAGCAGCGCAATACCGGCTCCAACGCCAGCCAGTACGAGATGCTCAAGGCGCTGGAGCTGGATGCGGAGTCACATCGGGTGCTGCGTGACCAGTGCCGACGGCGCGGCATCGAATTCATGTCCACAGCCTTCGATCTGGAGAGTCTCGCATTCCTGGTCGGCGAGATAGGCATACGGCGGGTGAAGATCCCCTCGGGCGAGGCTGTCAACGCGCCCTTGCTGCTGGCGGCCATACGGACCGGTCTGCCGGTCATCCTGTCTACCGGGATGTGCACCCGGGCGGAGGTCATGGAGAGCCTCGCCGTGCTGGCATGGGGCGAGGAGCACCCCGAGGGCAACCCGGTGTCGCGGGCCGAGCTCGCCGAACTGGCCCGGCGCCCGGAATTCTGCCGGCCGCTGCAATCGCGGGTGTCGCTGTTGCAGTGCGTGACCCAGTATCCGGCGCCGGCTGCCGAGAGCAATCTGCGCGCGATGCAGGCGATGGGAGCGCAGACCGGCCTGCGGGTGGGACTGTCGGACCACACCGAGGGCTGGCACGTGGCCGTCGCCGCCGTGGCGGCCGGCGCGACGATCATCGAAAAGCATTTCACGATGTCGCGCAGCCTGCCCGGACCGGATCACGCCGCGTCGCTGGAGCCGCGCGAGCTGGCGCGGATGATCCGCGAGATCCGCGACGTCGAAGCGGCCATGGGAACCGGCGTCAAGGAGCCCGGCGCGCTGGAGATCGCCAACCGCATCCCCGCTCGGGGCAGCCTCGTGGCGGCCGTTCCCATCCGCAAGGGCGATGCCTACACGGCCTTCAACCTCACGATAAAACGCCCGGGGAACGGCGTGTCGCCGATGGCGTATTGGGACTACGTGTCGGGACGCCGTGCCGGCCGCGATTATGGCCAGGACGAGCAGATCGATCCGTGACCGCCATAACCAGACAGACAGCCTTGGTGCCAACGTGAAACAGCAAATCCTCAATGCGATCACCGTTCCGCCGACGGCGAGAATCCGTCAGGCGGCGAGAATCATCCAGGAGAACCCCGTCAAGATTGTCCTGGTCTGCGACGAGACCCGGCGGCTGCTCGGCACCGTCACCGACGGCGACATCCGGCGCGCCGTGCTGCAGTCGGCCGACCTCGACGGCACGGTCGAAACGATCATGAACCGGCATCCCAAGGTCGCCCGCCGCTCGGACAACCGGCGGGCCCTCCGGGAGTACATGCGCACGGCGATCATCCGCCACCTCCCGTGCGTCGACGAGGACATGCGGATCATCGATCTGATCCTGCTCGACGAGGTCGAGGACGTCAGACCCCAGGCCGCGGCCGTCGTGCTGATGGCCGGAGGGCGCGGGCAGAGGTTGATGCCGCTGACGGAGAGGACGCCGAAGCCGCTGCTGAAGGTGGGCGAGAAACCCGTCCTCGAGCGCCAGATCGAGCAGCTGGCGGGACACGGGTTCACCCGCTTCTACATCTCCATCAACTACCTCGGCCACATGATCGAGGAGTACTTCGGAAATGGGGAGCGTCTGGGCGTGGACATCCGCTACGTGCGCGAGACCGTGCCCCTCGGCACCGCGGGCGCGCTGTCGCTGCTGGAACCGCAGCAGGATCCGATCGTGGTGATGAACGGCGACATCATCACCAAGGCGGACTTCGCCACGATGGTGAATTACTTCGAGGAAGAGAAGGTGGACGCGACGATGGGGGTTCGCGAGTACTTCTACACCGTGCCGTACGGCTGCGTCAACGTCAACGGCAGCTCGATCATCGATCTCGAGGAGAAACCGACGTTCCGTCATCTCATCAGCGCGGGCATCAACGTGCTCAATCCGCGCGCGCTGGAGTTCATCCCCAAGGGGCAGTACTTCGACATGCCGCAGCTGTTCGCGAAGTTGATCGAGAGCGGCTGCAGGACCAACACCTTCCAGATCACCGAGGAGTGGATCGACATCGGCCACAAGGAGGATCTGACCTGGGCACAGAAGGTGTTCGCCATCGAGGACAAGTTTTGATCGCATCGCTTCCAGTCGTCGCGCTGATCCCGGCGCGGGGGGGCAGCAAGACGGTCCCGCGCAAGAACCTGCGCCTGCTCGGAGGCCGGCCGCTGCTGGCGTGGCCGATCGAGACGGCGTCGAAGACGCCGGAGGTCGATCGGGTGTTCGTCTCCACGGACGACGCCGAGATCGCGGCGGTCGCGCGCGGCTTCGGGGCGGAAGTGCACGAGCGTCCACCGGAGCTCGCGGGGGATGCGTCGCTGGTGATCGACACCGTGCGTCATCTGCAGTCCGAACTGCGGGCAGCAGGGCGTCCAGCCGCCATCATGGTGCTGCTGGAGGCGACGTCGCCGTTCCGCACGGTGCAGATGGTCTCCAATTGCATACGCCGCCTCGTCGGCGAGCAGCTCGACTCGATCGCGACCTTCAGCCCGGCCGCGATCAATCCGGAGCGCACGTGGCGGGTGGAGAACGGGATACCGCGCCCGTTCATCGATGGCGCGGTGGCGTGGCGCCCCCGGCAGCAGCTGACGCCGGCCTACCAGTTGAACGGGGCCGTGTACGCGTTTCGGGTTGACCGCCTGCCGGCGGCGGGGCCCAGCATCCTCTTCGGCCGCATGGGGGCCGAGGTCGTTTCCTCAGACGATGTCATCGATATCGATGACGAACGGGACTTCGTGATAGCCAATGCCATACTCGAATCCGGATCAGGCCGCTAGTCTCTCCGATCTGTTCTCGCTGAAGGGGCGCGCCGCCGTCGTGGTCGGCGGCTCGGGCCTCCTGGGGGGAGAGATCTCCTTCGCGCTCGCCGAGCTGGGCGCGTCGCTGATCATCGCCAGCCGCGACGAGGCCAAGTGCGAGGACTTCGCACGGCGCGTGACGAGGCGCTTTCCGCATGCCCGGGCGACGGGAATGGCCGTAGACATCACCGACCCGGCCTCGATTCGCGCCCTGTTCGAGCGGGCCGGCGCGCACTGCGGCGGCTCGCTGGACATCCTGGTGAACAGCGGCTGGTCCGGCCGCAAGAATACATTCGAGTCGATCTCCGACGAGGACTGGAACCGCGACATCGAGGTGTGCCTGAACGGCGTCTTCCGGACGATCAAGGCCGCGTTCCCGCTGATGCGCGAGAAGGGCGGGGTCATCCTGAACATCTCGTCGATGTACGGGCACGTCGCTCCCGACTATCGCATGTACGACAGCGAGCGCTTCGCCAACCCGCCGAGCTATGGGGCGGCGAAGGCGGGCATCATCCAGCTGACCAAGTACCTCGCGAGCTTCCTCTCGCCGTATCGCATCCGCGCCAACTGCATCAGTCCGGGACCGTTCCCGTTCGAATCGACGCAGAAGGCCAATCCCGACTTCATCGAGCGGCTGGCGGCCAAGAATCCGCTCAATCGCATCGGCCAGCCGCACGATCTGAAGGGCGCGGCCGCGCTGCTGTGCTCCGATGCCAGCGCCTACATGACCGGGCAGAACATCTGCGTCGACGGCGGCTGGGGGGTCTGGTGATTCGTCTCGGGATCGTCGGAGTGAGCGAGGGCAACGGGCACCCGTTCTCGTTCTCGGCGATCGTCAACGGCTACGACGCCGACGGCTTTCGCGCGGCCGGCTGGCCGGTCATCCTCGATTACCTGCAGCGGCGCACGCCGGAGGAGTTCGGCTTCCCGGGCGTGCAGGTCACTCACGCGTGGACTCAGGACGCGGCGACGACGGAAAGGCTGTGTCGCGCGTGCCGGATCGAGCATGGCGTCGCCGACCCGGGCGAGATGCTCGGCCAGATCGACGCGCTGGTCATCGGTCGAGACGACTGGGAGACGCATGCGGCGCTGGCCATGCCCTTCCTCGAGCGCGGCACGCCGGTGTTCTGCGACAAGCCGCTGACCCTTGCCCCCGCGGAGCTCGATCGCTTCGCCCCCTACCTGCGGCGGGGGCTGCTCATGAGCACCTCCGGACTGCGCTACGCGCGCGAGCTCGACGAGATGCGCGCCGACCCGCGACGCCTGGGAGACCTGCGGCTGGTGTCGGCGACCGTGCTCAATAATATGGAGCGCTACGGAATTCACATGCTCGACGCGGTCGCGGGGCTGGGCCTCGGCCCGGTGACACGCGTCACCCGGCTGGACGTGCCGCACGAGGCCTTCCTCCTCCGCATCGGCGCGGCGTTGCCGTTCCTGCTGAACTGTCTGGGCAATGTCGCCAGGACCTTTCACGTCAGCCTGTTCGGCGACAATGGGCACACGCACGTCGACCTGCACGACAATTTCTCGGCCTTCCGGCGCACGCTGGCGCAGTTCATCGAGATGGTGCGCACGGGCCGGCCGCCTATCCCGCCGGACGAGACCATGCGGACGATGCGATTGATCGCGGGCGCCCGCGCACTGGCGCCGGGGGACACGCTGGAGGTGCCGTCATGACGGCCGTATCGTTCGATCTCCATGGCAAGACCGCGATCGTCACCGGCGGCGCCGGCATCCTGGGGCGCGGCTTCTGCCGGGCGCTGGCCGAGCATGGCGCCAACGTGGCGGTCGCCGACCTCGGGCAGCGGGCCGTCGAGGAGGCCGTCGAGGAGCTTGCGGCAGCGGGTATCCCGCCGGGACGCCTGCTCGCGCAGGTCTGCGACGTCACCGACCGAGACAGCTGCGAGGCGATGGTCAGGGCCGTGGTCGCACGCTTCGGCGGAGTGGATGTCCTGCACAACAACGCGGCGTCGAAGTCCGACGATCTGCGCGCGTTCTTCGCACCGTTCGAGGATTACGATCTTGCGACCTGGCGCAAGGTGAGCGCCGTCAACGTCGACGGCATGTTCCTCGTCGCGCAGGCGGTCGGAAGACAGATGATCAGCCAGGGCTGGGGCGGCAGCATCATTCACACCTCCTCGATCTACGGCGTCGTCGGCCCCGACCAGCGCATCTACGAGGGCTCCGAGTACCTCGGCATGCCGATCAACACCCCGGCCGTGTACTCCACGACCAAGGCCGCCGTCATCGGGCTGGCGCGGTACCTGGCGACGTACTGGGCGAGGCACGGCATACGTGTGAACGTGCTGACGCCCGGCGGGGTCGAGAGCGGCCAGAACGACACCTTCAACAGACTGTACAGCGCGCGCGTGCCGTTGGGGCGCATGGCCCGGGCCAGCGAGCTGCATGGTGCGCTGCTGTTTCTCGCGTCCGACGCATCATCTTACGTCACCGGTCAGAACATCATCGTCGATGGCGGCCTGACGTGCTGGTAATTGAACATCTTCGGGAGGACTTCAAATGGACGTAATCCGATATCCGCAGGCCGTCGATCTCTCAAAGTACTCGCCGAACGCCGCCAACCCGGAGCGTTACTACGGACTGCCGGCCGACGTCGTGTTCTGCGCGCGGTGCACCTACAGCAACCAGAAGCCGAACTCCGACAAGGAGTACAAGCACACGCGCGAGTCGAAGAAGCCGACGGTCGCCTTCGACGAGGAGGGCGTGTGCTCGGCCTGCCGCATCGCGGAGCGCAAGCAGCAGATTGACTGGGCGGCGCGCGAACGGGAGTTGCGGGCGCTTTGCGACCGGTACCGGCGGCACGACGGCGGCTACGACTGCCTGGTGCCCGGCTCCGGCGGCAAGGACAGCTTCTTCGCCGCGCACAAGCTGAAGTACGAGTACGGCATGAATCCCCTGACGGTGACCTGGGCGCCGCATATCTACACAGACTGGGGATGGCGCAACTTCCAGTCGTGGATACACGCCGGTTTCGACAATTATCTGTTCACGCCGAACGGGCGCGTGCA
>CAZTPK010000013.1:0-14214 GCA_964614765.1 uncultured Gammaproteobacteria bacterium | reverse complement strand
CCCTGGATGAATGTCACTGCGACCTGGCAGTCGCTTTCGGGTCGTTCTTCTCGCATCCCAATGCCCGCGTTGGTCGAGGCGTGGTCATCGGGGCCAATGCGATCATAGGTACCGCCGATATTGGCGATAACGTCTTGATCGGCAGCCGTGTGTCAGTGTTGAGCGGAAAGTATCAGCATGGTAGCGCGCTGCAAACCGGAGGCGTGGAAAGTCAGAGCCTGCCGCGATTCGAACGAGTGTCGATCGGCGACAGATGCTGGCTGGGCGAAGGATGTATCGTTATGGCCAGCATTGGGACGGCATCGGTGGTTTCCGCAGGCAGCGTGGTGAACAAGCCGCTCCCACCGGATAGCATTGCGATTGGAAATCCCGCCCGCGCGTTGAAGAGATCGGATTTCACCAACACCTAGGAGCGCCGCCAGGTTGATGTCGTAGTGCCCGGTCGCGTGCGAACTCCTGTGTGCGTGTCGCCTGGTCGCAGTGACGACCGACAAGGTAGCGGCTTCGGGAATGGACATCTTATACATTGAGGCATCGACGCTAAGACGGTGGAATCTCGATGAGTTCGCCCAACGCGTGGGCGACACCGCCCACATAATTGAATCGCGGTACGTCTATGATTTCGACAAGACCGCCGAGCTCGATCGGGTTCTGGCGTCACGAGAGCCCGTCCCCGACGCAATCATCATCCAGGAGTGCTCGGCATATTTCCCTGGCGATCTCGTGGCATATAGGAATCTCTACCGCGACTGGATTCGGCGCGTCAAGGACACCAACGCAATCCCGGTAATCGCAACGACGGTACCGCCAGCGGCAGGTCGGACGCTTCGCGATCACGTGAAGGAGTTCCTCAAGCTTAAGCTGCTCGGCCGGGCGGATGGATACGAGCAGATTGTTAAGTTTAATCAATGGCTGTGCGAACTTTCGGTAACCGAAGGGGTGCCGCTGTTCGACGTGGAAAGGGTAACGCGTAAGAGCGAATCCGATCGGCATATGCGTGCCGAATTCGATTCTGGCGACGGCAGCCACCTCAATGCGGTTGCCTATGCGATGCTTGACCGAGAGTTTCTCAGTTTTCTCGAAACACTCACGCAATATCGGCGTCCCGGCGTTTTCAATCGCGCGGGGACTCGATAGGGGCCCGCTCACTGCCACACGGCCATCCGCGGATCACGGCATGATGGCGTTGACCCACTGACCACCGTAAAGAACCCCCGTTGTGGTCCCCAGGTCATTTGATGACTTCCCCCCGAAAGTGATATAGAAGGGATAGGTGCGACTGGTACTGACCGGCCGGCGCGCAGTCGCTCCTAGGTGACGAGGACAGCGATTGATTTCGCAGCCGTGGTGCGGGTAGATCTGTCCCGGGAAGGGAACATGCCGGAGTATTGGAAGAGGGCGAGCGACGTGCGATTGCTCCGGAGTCTCCGCGCAATCGAGAATGCGCAAGGCCGATCCAGGCTCTGGATCTGCGCGTGCCTTGTAAGCTGGCTAACTACATCGAGCAGTCGCTCCGATAGGAGAAGCTATGTGTAAGCGAGTATTCGCCGCCCTCTTGCTGTGCTTCGCCGCGGCGGCCAGTGCAGAACAGATCGGTTTCGAGATGATCACTCTGGATTGGCCGGACGGATACCGGGCTCATGTGGGCGAAGACAGGATCCGCATGTCAGGTCCGGACGGCGAGGAGGTCACCGTGCTGCAGTTCAGTCTGGATGAAACCCTGACCCCGGAGGAGGCCGCTGCCAAGACCGACACCCTGAGAGACTATGCGGAGACCGAGATGCCGAAATCGGCGAGCGAACAGGGCGCCACTGTCGTGCGCGAACTCAAGAAGACGGATTTCGACGAACGCCACACCCTTTACTCGATGATCTCCCAGCGCGGCGAAAACGATGCGCAGCAGTATCTGATCGAATACTTTCTGGTGGGCGTCAGGGGCGGCGCCTACTTTTCCATCGTCGGCAACGGGGATGCGATGCCAGCCATTGCCACCTTCGACCCGGTGTTCGCGGCGGTGCAGTGGAAGGAATAGCCGCAGGTTCTGCGCCGATAGTCGCTAGTCCATAAGCGGGCTGGCCGCACCTCGCCGACCCCTCGGCGAGCCGGGAACTGTTCGCGGTCGCCCCCGCTTCCGTGGTCTCCCCAGCAGGCCGGAAGTCGTTTACAGTCGCCGCCGAGGGCTCGATGTGTCGGAGGGTGAAAATATCCGAAGCGGTGATGCGGTGAACAACGATTCCCGGCAGGAGAGGAGAAAGGTCACCCGTCGCAGCGTTGCCGATAGTCGCGTGTATCTCGAGACCCTTGCGCGGCAGAGGCTGCTGCTCGGCCACGTGCTGACCGTCCGCGGCGAGCCGATTGCCAAAGAGGGAGATCTGCAATGTGACCGCTCTCGTGGCCATGTTGCGGCGGCCGAGGATAGGGACTCTTGCGCGGCTGGTGGTCGCGTTGCACAGAGGGTGGTGCTTCGCCCAGGCCGCAGCCGGCGCGATGCTCAAACGGTTGAGCGCGAAGCAGGAGGTGCTCAGCAGGTTGCGCGCGGGGTGACGCGCGCCTGAATAGGGACAGACACTGCAAGCCGCACGGACCGCGCATCGGCCGCCCGAGCGCCGGCCCCCCCGCTTCAACACTAGGGCTTTTTCCGGTATCCTGCATGACTCTGTGACGACAGGCGCGTAGCTCAGCTGGTTAGAGCACCACCTTGACATGGTGGGGGTCGTTGGTTCGAGTCCAATCGCGCCTACCAATTCCACTACCGACACCGCGATGGCGGTGTTTTTGTTTGAGTATCCGATGAGGATGGCCGTTCGTGGAGGCCACTGAGGAGAGCAGCACGATGTCAGTTACCATCACCCTGCCTGACGGCAGTCAGCGTCACTACGACCACCCAGTTACCGCCGCCGATGTGGCCGTCTCCATAGGTCCGGGCTTGGCCAAGGCGGCGCTTGCCGCGCGGGTAGACGGCAAGCTCGTCGACACCTCCTATCTCATCGACCGGGATTCCCGGCTCGAGCTCGTCACGGCCAAAGATGCGGACGCCCTCGAAGTCATCCGTCACAGCTGTGCCCACCTGCTGGCGCAGGCGGTGAAGAGTCTCTATCCGGACGCGCAGGTCACGATCGGCCCGGTGATCGAAGACGGCTTCTACTACGACTTCTCCTACAAGCGCCCGTTCACGCCCGAGGACCTCGAAAGGATCGAGGCGAAGATGAAGGAGCTGGCCGCCGCGGATTATCGCGTCGAGCGCCGGGTGATGGAGCGTGACAAGGCGGTCGAGTTCTTCCGCGCCATGGGTGAGACGTACAAGGCCGAGATCATCGCCTCCATCCCCGCCAACGAGGACATCTCGCTTTATGGGCAGGGCGATTTTATCGACCTGTGCCGCGGGCCGCATGTTCCCAGCACCGGCAAGATCCCGGCGTTCAAGCTGATGAAAATTGCCGGGGCCTACTGGCGCGGCGACTCGCGCAACGAGATGCTCCAGCGCATCTACGGCACGGCGTGGCCGGACGAGAAGTCGCTGAAGCAGTACCTGCACCGACTCGAGGAGGCCGAGAAGCGCGACCACCGCAAACTGGGCAGATCGCTCGGGCTATTTCATCTGCAGGAAGAGGCCCCCGGCATGGTCTTCTGGCACCCCAAGGGCTGGGCAATCTGGCAGCAGATTGAGCAGTACCTGCGGCACCTGCTCTGGCAGCACGGCTACGAGGAGGTCCGGACCCCGACTGTCATGGACCGCGTGCTTTGGGAGCGTTCGGGGCACTGGGAGAACTACCACGAGCACATGTTCACCACCAGCTCCGAGAACCGCGACTACGCCGTCAAGCCGATGAACTGCCCGGGCCATGTACAGATCTACAACCAGGGCGTGAAGAGCTATCGGGACCTGCCCCTGCGGCTGGCGGAGTTCGGCTCCTGCCACCGGAACGAGCCCTCCGGGGCGTTGCACGGGCTGATGCGGGTGCGCGGCTTCGTCCAGGATGACGCCCACATCTTCTGCACCGAGGACCAGATCCTGTCCGAGGCGAGTGCCTTCATCGACCTGCTGCGCCAGGTCTACGCCGACTTTGGCTTCTCGGAGATCCAGGTGCAACTCTCGACGCGGCCGCCCAAGCGCATCGGGACCGACGCGCAATGGGACAAGGCCGAGGCGGCCCTGGCCGAGGCCTTGGACGCCAAGTCATTGAAATGGGAGTTGAATCCGGGGGAGGGGGCTTTCTACGGACCGAAGATCGAGTTCTCCCTCAAGGACTGCCTGGGGCGGGTCTGGCAGTGCGGAACGATCCAGCTCGATTTCGCGCTTCCCGAGCGCTTGGATGCGGAATTCGTCGGCGAAGACGGTCAACGCCATCGCCCCGTCATGCTCCACCGCGCTGTGCTGGGCTCGCTGGAGCGGTTCATCGGCATCCTGATAGAGGAGTATGCGGGTATTTTCCCGCCTTGGCTGGCGCCGGTACAGGCCGTGACGATGAGCATCACCGATGCCCACGCGGAATATGCCGCGGGTGTGGCGGAAAAGCTGAAAAAACAAGGCTTCAGGGTCGAGGCTGACTTGAGAAACGAGAAGATCGGCCTTAAAATCCGCGAGCACACGCTACAGCGTGTCCCGTACCTGCTGGTCGCCGGCGGGCGGGAGGTGGAAAATCAGACCGTAGCCGTGCGGACGCGAAGCGGAGAAGACCTGGGCGCGATGACATTGGATCAATTCAGCGAGCGTCTGCGTACCGAGATCGCCAACCGCAGCCGCGCGCATTGAGAGGAGTCCGGTCATCAGCACCGACAAGAAGAATCGCGTCAACGAACAGATCACCGCACGCCAAGTGCGCCTGATTGGCCCCGATGGCGAGAATCTCGGGGTGGTATCGACGGAGCAGGCGCAGCGCATCGCCGAGGAAAGCCAACTCGATTTGGTGGAAATCGTGCCGACGGCCGACCCGCCCGTTTGCCGGGTGATGGACTTCGGCAAGTTCCTGTTCGAGCAGAACAAGAAGAAGCACGCGGCCAAGCGCAAGCAGAAGCAGATCCAGATCAAGGAGATGAAGATTCGGCCCGGCACGGAGGAGGGCGACTACCAGATCAAGCTGCGTAACATGACGCGGTTCCTGGAGGAAGGCGATAAGGTCAAGGTGACATTGCGGTTCCGTGGGCGCGAACTCATGCATCAGGATCTTGGAGCGAAGGTGTTGAAGCGCATCGAGGAAGACCTTTCGGCGCTAGGCGTGGTCGAGCAGTTTCCACGCCTTGAAGGCAAACAGATGGTCATGATGATTGCGCCGAAGCGGGCGCAGTAGCGATTATCGGATTCTAGGAAGTCTGGAGTAACGAGCAATGCCGAAACTCAAGAGTAACAGCGGTGCGAAGAAGCGCCTGAAGGTTGCGCCGTCGGGCACCGTAAAACACCGCAAGACCAACAAGCGGCACTTGCTCACCGGCAAGAGCGCCAAGCGCAAGCGCCGTCTGAGCGGCACCGTGGTCATCCACGACGCCGATCACGGCCGGGTGCGCCCGCTGCTGCCGCATTCGTTGTAACCCGTTTTCTGAAGGAATTTCGAGATGGCACGAGTCAAGAGAGGCGTCACAGCGCGGGCGCGCCACAAGAAGATACTGGAGCAATCCAAGGGTTATCGCGGTTTCCGCCGCAACGTTTTGCGCATGGCCAAGCAAGCCGTGACGCGCGCGGGCCAGTATGCATACCGCGACCGCAAGGTTCGCAAGCGCGAGTTCCGCGCGCTGTGGATACAGCGAATCAACGCCGCCGCGCGCATGTTCGGGCTGTCGTACAGCAGGATGATCGACGGCCTGAACAAGGCGTCGATCGACATCGATCGCAAGGTGCTCGCGGACCTGGCCGTGTTCGACCAGCAGGCCTTTGGGCAGTTGGCGGAGAAGGCTAAGGCAGCACTGGCCCCGTAATTGTTCGAACGCCCCGGTGCCAATTCGGCGCCGGCCTGACGAAAGCCGCAGGGGAAAGGTTGCCAAGCCTTTCCCCTGTTTTTTTCTATGAACCAGACAACCGACCTGACTCAGATAGTTGTCCAGGCCCGGCAGGAGATCATGGATGCCCATGATCTCGCCGCAATCGAGGCCCTTCGGGTCCGCTACCTGGGCAGAAAGAGCGTGCTGACCGAACAGATGAAGCGACTCGGCAGCCTGCCCGCGGAGGAGCGACCGGCGTTCGGCAAGGCGGTCAACGATGCCAAGGACGCGCTGTCGTCGCTGATCGAGGCGCGTCACGCCGAGCTCGAGCGGAACGCGATCGCCCTCAGGCTGGCGAAGGAGCGCGTGGATGTGACACTGCCGGGAAGGGGTGAAAGGCCCGGCGGCCTGCATCCGGTGACGTTGACGCTGAACCGCGTTATCGCCTTGTTCGGCCAACTGGGCTTCGAGGTGGCCGAGGGCCCGGAGATCGAGGACGAGTACCACAATTTCACGGCACTGAACATTCCGGCGCACCACCCGGCGCGCGCGATGCACGATACGTTCTATTTCGATGAGCAAACGCTGCTGCGCACGCACACCTCGCCGGTGCAGATCCGCGCGATGGAGCGGAGAAAGCCGCCTATGCGCATCATCGCGCCAGGGAGAGTCTACCGCTGCGACTACGATCAGACGCATTCCCCGATGTTCCATCAGGTGGAAGGCTTGCTGGTCGACGACAGGGTGAGCTTCGCGGATCTGAAGGGACTGCTGGCGGAGTTCCTGCGCGTGTTCTTCGAGGTCGAGGAACTCCAGATGCGGTTCCGCCCGTCCTACTTCCCTTTTACCGAGCCGTCCGCCGAGGTCGACATCAGGCTTCCGACCGAGCATGGCCACAGCGGTTGGCTGGAGGTCCTCGGATGCGGCATGGTGCATCCAAACGTGTTCGCCTCCGTGGGCATCGACAGCGAGCGGTACACGGGGCTCGCGTTCGGGCTCGGCGTCGAGCGCCTCGCGATGCTGCGCTATGGCGTCAACGATCTGCGGCTCTTTTTCGAAAACGATCTGCGATTCCTGGATCAATTCCGCTAAGCGTTACGATCGGCGGGCCGGGACTATCCGGGGTTTGAACGATGAAATTCAGCGAGCAGTGGCTGAGGGAGATGGTAGATCCGCCGGTTCCGACGGCCGAGCTGGCCGATCGCCTGACGATGTCCGGACTCGAGGTCGAGTCCGTGAGCGCGGTGGCGCCGGCGTTTTCGGGCGTATGCGTGGATCTCATAGGCGACCTCCGCAAACATCCAGAGGCGGACCGGCTGCGCATTTGCACTGCTGACGTCGGCGGCGGTGAACGCCTGCAGATCGTCACGGGCGCGGCCAACGTCAGCGACGGCATGCGGGTGCCGTTGGCGCGCGTGGGCGCCATGTTGCCCGGCGGGAAGAGCATCGCGCGCTCGAAGCTGCGCGGGGTGGAATCCGAGGGCATGCTCTGCTCGCTTGTAGAGCTGGGTCTGGCGGATACGGCCGAGGGGGTGCTCGAGCTGCCGCGCGACGCCCAGCCCGGCGTCGACATCCGCGAGTACCTGAAGCTCGATGACTGCAGCATCGAGCTGAACGTGACGCCGAATCGCGGCGACTGCCTGAGCGTGCTCGGCATCGCCCGCGAGGTTGGCGCGGAGTATGGCCTCGCGGCGGCGGGGCCGCGGATCGCGCCGGTTCCTGCGGCCATCGCAGAGTCGATGCCCGTGGTCGTATCCGACGCCGCGGCCTGCCCGCGCTACGCCGGGCGCATCGTGCGGCGTATCGATCCCGTGGCAGCCACGCCTCTGTGGATGGCCGAGAGGCTGCGCCGTTCCGGCCTGCGGCCAATCCATCCGGTCGTGGACATCACCAATTACGTCATGCTCGAGCTGGGGCAGCCGATGCATGCCTTCGATTTGCGCCTCCTTACTGGAGGCATCGACGTGCGCCGTGCCCGGCAGGGGGAGCGGATCACCCTGCTCGACGGGCAGGTGCTGGAACTGTCCGACGACACGCTAGTGATCGCGGACCAGAGGCATGCCCTGGCGCTGGCCGGCATCATGGGCGGGGCGGATTCGGCGGTCTCGCCGGAGACGACCGACATCTTCCTCGAGAGCGCGTACTTCTCACCCACCGCAATCGCGGGTCGCGGGCGCCGTTACAAGCTGCAGACCGACTCCTCGCAGCGCTTCGAACGGGGCGTCGATTTCGAACTGCAGTCGGCGGCCATCGAGCGGGCCACGCGACTGATCCTCGAAGTCTGTGGCGGGGAGCCAGGGCCGATCACCGAAGTCCTGGAGCCGAACCAGCTGCCGAGGCGCAGCCCGGTCAGGCTGCGCTACGAGCGGCTGCGACGCGTGCTGGGCTTTGCGCCAGAGCCTTCCACGGTCGCTGGCATCCTCGAACGGCTCGGCATGCAGGTGCGGGCCGAGGAGGAGGAATGGCAGGTGACGCCACCGCCGAGCCGGGCGGACATTGCTATCGAGGCCGACCTCATCGAAGAGGTGGTGCGCATCAACGGCTACGAACGCATTCCCGGGCGTATGCCGAGCGGTGTCATCAGCCTGAGCAACGTCGCCGAGGGCGGCGCCCCGCGCATCATCCGCGCCCGTGAGGCCCTGGTGCAGCGTGGTTACCAGGAGGCCGTGACCTACAGCTTCGTGTCCGCCAGACTGGATGCAATTGTCGGTGGCCGCGCAGAGAACGGCATCGTCCTGGCCAATCCGATCTCAGCAGACATGGCGGTGATGCGAACCAATCTTTGGACCGGCTTGCTGCAGGCGCTGAACTACAACCTCAGCCGTCAGCAGGCCCGGATCCGGCTGTTCGAAACCGGAAGGAGTTTCGAAAGACATGGCATTAAGACAAGGGAAATCAATAAGTTGTCTGGCGTTCTTTGTGGGGCTTCGTGGCCAGAGCAATGGGGCGCTCGCTCGCAGTCGGCTGATTTTTTTGACCTGAAGGGCGACGTGGCCGCCGTGCTGGACGTGCTGGCGCCGAAGGCGGAATGGGAGGAACGCATCACCACTCTCCCCGCACTGCATCCGGGTCAGTCCATGGAGGTCGGTTTCCAAGGCCGGAGGATAGCCGTGCTTGGCGCATTACATCCTGATTTACTTAAGGAATTCGACTTACGACTGCCAGTGTTCCTGTTCGAAATCGATTTGGACGGAGTACCGCCGGCAACCGCACCGCGTTACGAGCCTGTATCGCGTTTCCCGAGCGTTCGGCGCGACCTTAGCATCACGATCGCTCGCGAGATTCCTGCTGCCGAGATACTGCGGGCGGCCCAGCGGAAGGCCCCTCCGTATCTGCGTGACCTTCAGTTATTTGACGTATATGAGGGCGAAGGTATTGATTCAGGGAAAAAAAGCGTCGCCTTGGGCTTGATTTTTCAAGGCGTTTCTAGCACTCTAATAGATAAAGATATCGACGCACAGGTCGCTGTTATCGTCGAAGAACTCGAAACGCGGCTGGGGGCGGTGTTGAGGGATTCCTGATGGCGCTGACAAAAGCGGACATGGCCGAGAAGCTCTTCGAGGAGCTTGGCCTGAACAAACGCGAGGCGAAGGAGCTCGTGGAGCTCTTTTTCGAGGAGATCCGGGCGGCGCTGGAAAACGGTCAGCACGTCAAGCTGTCGGGCTTCGGAAACTTCGACCTGCGGGACAAGAACCAGCGTCCAGGAAGAAATCCCAAGACCGGCGAGGAGATCCCAATCTCCGCGCGACGGGTAGTGACCTTCAGGCCGGGACAAAAACTGAAAGCGAGAGTAGAGGCGTATGCTGGAAGCGTCGAACAATAACGAATTACCGGCAATACCTGGAAAACGCTACTTCACCATCGGTGAGGTGAGTGACCTGTGTGCGGTCAAGCCGCACGTCCTGCGCTACTGGGAGCAGGAATTTCCACAGCTCAAGCCCATCAAACGCCGAGGTAACCGGCGTTACTACCAGCGCCAGGACGTCATTCTGATAAGGCAGATCCGCAGCCTGTTGTACGAGCAGGGGTTCACCATCGGCGGCGCACGTCAGCGGCTCTCCGGGGACGAGATCAAGGCCGACTCCAATATCAGCCAGCAGATCATCCGGCAGCTTCGCACCGAGCTCGAGGAGGTACTCAATCTGCTGAAACGCTAGGCGCTCGCCGGCGCGTTCGAGTGACCCGCCCACCTCGCGATACGGACGTTGGCGTCGCGGGGATTATTCGTGTATCGTCAGCCGCTGTTCCTCCTTTCCTTTCGGGGCGTAGCGCAGCCTGGTAGCGCACCACCTTGGGGTGGTGGTGGTCGGAGGTTCAAATCCTCTCGCCCCGACCAATCCTTGTTCGACAGACGCGATGGCTTGGGCGGCCGTCGGTATCCCCCTGCTCGTCTGCAGAAGCGGTCGACCTCACGACCGGTTCGATACTCGTCGCACCGTGGCCCCCATTCGCGTGGTATCCGGCCGCTTCGGTATGTGCAACGCGGCAGGCAAGCGGTAGCCGACGCGGATTCCTCCCCATTTTCCCGGCCTGTCGCTTGATCGCGACATCTACTCGCCGCAGTATTGCGCAAAGGGGCCTCAACCCATCACGCTGGGTCCCATTTGGGACGTGTCTGGCACACCGCCATTCCGGATCGACGAATAAAGCTGGCATGAATATGACGGCAGCATTGCAGCATAAGGCACCGCTTTGGCTTGGACTTTGCTTTTTTTGCCTCATCGCTATCGGGGGGTGCGGTCAACCGAGCGCGGGCGCCGAGGCGGCGTTCAAACGCGGAGATTACGCCACCGCATTGGACATGTGGCGCGAGCGGGCCGCGGGCGGCGACGCCGTGGCGCAGAACTATCTGGGCGTTCACTACCAGCTTGGACTTGGGGTGCAACGTGACTACGGCGAGGCGGTGAAGTGGTACCAGCAGTCCGCGGAGAACGGCAACCCGGACGCTCAGCGCAATCTCGGCACCATGTATTACCAGGGCCACGGTGTGCCGCAGGACAATGGGCTTGCCTACGGCTGGTATTACGTGGCATCGAAGAACGGCAATTCCAAGGCGGAGGAGGCGCGCCAGTCGATGATGGATGAGATGACGCCCAATCACTGCAGACTTTCCGAAAAGCGCATCAAGGAGTACCTGGTTTCCAAGGGGATACTCAAGCGCGTGATGGCGAACGGTCAACTCGAAGAATAGGCGAGGGTCTCACAGATGTGTGGAATCGTCGGCGCAGTGGCGCAACGGGATGTCGCTCCGATACTTATCGAGGGTCTGCAGCGGCTGGAATATCGCGGATACGACTCTGCCGGTCTCGCCGTGCTCAACGGCTCGCGTCACATCGAGCGGCGGCGTGTGCTTGGCAAGGTTGCCGGCCTCAGGAAGTCCGTCGAAGAGAAACCGGTGCATGGCGCCAGCGGGATCGCTCATACACGCTGGGCGACTCACGGCGCGCCGGCAGAGCGTAATGCCCATCCGCACGTCTCGAACGACGTCGCTGTCGTACACAACGGCATCATCGAGAATCATGAGGAACTTCGCGCAGAGTTGAAGGCGAAGGGATTCGAGTTTACATCGGATACTGATACCGAAGTCGTTGCCCATCTGGTGCAGTCGTTGATGCAGGAAGGTCTGAACCTGCGCGCCGCGATGCTGGCGGCCGTGAAGCGGATTAACGGTGCCTATGCGCTGGCAGTCATCAGCGCAGCCGAACCGAACCGGATCCTGCTGGCGCGACGCGGTTCGCCGCTTGCAATCGGCGTCGGCGTCGGCGAGATGTTCGCGGCTTCGGATGCCACGGCGCTGGTGAGCGTCACCAGTCGCGTCGTCTACCTCGACGAGGGCGATCTTGCCGAAATGACGACGGACGGATATGTCGTGTTCGACCGCGACGGACAGCCGGTGATACGCAAGGAGCATCTCTCGACACTCAGCGCCGGCGCCGTCGACAAGGGCGAATACCGGCACTTCATGGAGAAGGAGATCTTCGAGCAGCCGATTGCGCTCGCCAACACCTTGCAGGGGAGGACGGTGGATGGACGGGTGCTGGAGGCATGCCTGGGGCCCAGGGCGGCCGAGTTGCTCGCCCGTGTCAAGCGCGTGCGCATCGTCGCCTGCGGGACCTCGGCGCACGCCGGGATGGTCGCCCGCTACTGGTTCGAGCAGATCGCGAAAGTGCCCTGCGTAGTAGAGCTGGCCAGCGAATTTCGCTATCGAGAACCCGTCATTGAGCCGGATACCCTGTTCATCACGGTCTCCCAGTCCGGCGAGACCGCGGATACGCTCGAAGCGCTGCGTCATGCCAAGACCCAGTCGTTGGCGGCGTCGCTGGTGATCTGCAATGCACCGGAATCCAGCCTGGTGCGGGAATCCGACATCACGCTGATGACGCACGCCGGCCCGGAACGCAGCGTTGCCAGTACCAAGGCGTTCACGACCCAGCTCATGGCCCTGGCGCTCGTCATGCTCTTGCTGGCGCGCCGCAACGGTCTGCCGGAGGCCGAGGAACGCCGCTACGTGCGCGGGCTCGAGGGAGCGGCGCGCGCGATTGATGCTGTGCTCAAGGAGGACGGTGCCCTGCAGAAGCTGGCGGAGTGCTTCATACACCGGGACCATGCGCTGTTTCTGGGGCGCGGGCCAATGTACCCCGTGGCGATGGAGGGAGCGCTGAAGCTCAAGGAGATCTCCTACATCCACGCGGAAGCTTACGCGGCGGGTGAATTGAAGCACGGCCCGTTGGCGCTCGTCGACGAGAACATGCCTGTTATTGCCGTTGCACCGAACGGGCATCTTCTAGAAAAGGTAAAGTCGAACCTGCAGGAGGTGAAGGCGCGTGGTGGCGAACTCTACGTGTTTGCCGACGGCCAAGCCGGCTTCGCCAGCGAACCAGGAGTCAACGTCATACCGATGCCGCACGGCGATGAGCTGACCGACCCGATGATATACACGGTACCCCTGCAGCTGCTCGCCTACCACGTCGCGGTGCTCAAGGGCACGGACGTTGACCAGCCGCGCAACCTGGCCAAGTCCGTCACAGTGGAGTGAGGCCGCACGCCGACAGCGCGGGGCGGAGGCGGCGAGCGACGATATCCAACGAAGAGTGAATGAACGGCATGGTTATATGATCTGACGCAATTGCTGACGAGCGTCTGGCAACTACAAGAACAAGCCGGATTTTCGGGCCTTACAACGAGACAGGGAATTGGGCGTGGGAATCAACGACACCTCGACACCGTATCGCGTGCTGATCGTGGACGATGACAGCGACATGATTGCGCTGTTATCGACATGGCTAAAAGGGAGCGGATTCTCGGTAATAACGGCCACCTCGGGCGACGAGGCGTTGACTCGCCTCGGGATGTCCCGACCGCACTGCGTCCTGACCGACCTCTACATGGAAGGCATGGACGGAATGACCCTGCTCAGCCGTATTCATGCGACCAATCCTCTAATGCCTGTCATCATGCTCAGCGGACAGGCTGGTATCCCGGAGGCGATGAAGGCGATGCATCTGGGCATTGCCGCGTTTCTTACCAAGCCGGTCGAGAAGGAGACGTTGCTCGCCAACGTGAGTCGCGCGCTGCGACTCTCCTCCGACATCTCCGAGGCCAGGCCGAAGTTCGGCGCTGGAATCATCTATCGCAGCACGGCGATGGCCGAGTTGCTCGAGAAGGCCGAGCTCGTTGCCGACAGCGATATCACCGTTTTCATAAGCGGACAGACAGGCACCGGCAAGGAAGTCCTTGCCAAGGCTATCCACGAGGCCAGCCCGCGTCGTGACAAACCGTTTATCGGCGTCAACTGCGGCGCGATTCCGGAGCAGCTCCTGGAGTCGGAGCTTTTCGGACACGAACGCGGCGCGTTTACGGGCGCCTTGACCCGTCACGAGGGGTTGTTGCAGGCGGCGAACGGCGGGACGCTGTTCCTCGACGAAATCGGTGATATGCCGCTGGGCCTGCAGGTAAAGCTGCTGCGTGTTCTGCAGGATTTCGAGGTCAGGCCCGTGGGCTCCACGCGCAGCGTGCCGGTCAACGTGCGGGTGATCTCTGCTACGCATCAGGATCTTGCCGAGGCCGTGAAGCGCGGGGAATTCCGGGAGGATTTGTACTACAGACTCAACGTCGTGCCGCTTCACATGCCCAGCTTGGCGGAGCGGCGCGAGGACATTCCTGCGCTGCTGGACTATTTTCTCGATCGCGTCGCGCAGAAGCGTAACGCGAAGAAGAAGCGGTTTGCGCCCGAGGCCCTCGAATACCTGCTCTCGGCGCCGTGGCCGGGGAACGTGCGTCAGCTGATGAACGTGGTGGAAC
>CAZTPK010000012.1:0-14234 GCA_964614765.1 uncultured Gammaproteobacteria bacterium | reverse complement strand
AGCATGAGCTCAGCAGCACGGCGCTCAAGACCCTGCTCGACAATGCCGTTAGTTCACAACAGGCGCTCTCGGGCGTGAACCTGGACGAGGAAGCGGCCAATCTGCTGAGGTTTCAGCAGGCCTACCAGGCGGCGGCCCAGGTGATCGCCACGGGCAACACGGTGTTCGACGAACTGCTGAACGCGGTCAGGGGCTAGCCGTCATGCGTATTTCGACCAGCCAGATCTACGAGCAGGGAATCACCAACATACTGAACAAGCAGACCGAGGTCGCGCGCCTGCAGCAGCAGATCGCGACCCAGAAGCGCATCCTCGCGCCCTCGGACGATCCGGCCGCCTCGGCGCAGGTGTTGTCGATCGAGGACGCCACTGCCACGACCGACCAATACCAGAAGAATGCCGACATGGCGACCTCTCGCCTGCAGCTGGAGGAGGGCGCGATCGCAAGTGCCTCGGAGATCATGGTGCGCGCGCGCGAGCTCGCGCTGCAGGGTCGCAGCGGCCAGTACAGCGACCGCGAACGCGGCTTTATCGCCGTGGAGATCCGGCAGTTGCTCGGCCAGATGATGAGCCTGGCCAACACCGTCGACGGGAACGGCGATTATCTGTTCGCAGGCTACCAGGCCAAGACCAAGCCGTTCACGATCGATGGCTCGACCGGCTCGGTGCAGTACAACGGCGACCAGGGCGTGCGCATCCTGGACATCAGCCCGACGAACACCGTCGCCGACGGCGACCCGGGATCCGAGGTCTTCATGATGATGCGCAGCGGCAATGGCCAGTTCGCCACCAGCGCCAACTCCGCCAACACCGGCACCGGCGTGATCAACGTCGGCAGCGTCACGGACGCGAGCGCGTTCCTCGCCCACGACTACCGCATCGTGTTCACCTCGGCCACGACCTACGACGTGCTCGACGATACCAGCGGCGCCGTGGTCCTCGGGGGGCAGACCTACGCCAGCGGCAGCAGCATCGAATTCGATGGCCAGACGATGATCATCACCGGCGCGCCGGCCGCGGGCGACGAGTTCAACGTCTCGCCGAGCGCCTACCAGTCCGTCTTCGAGACGCTCGACCGCATGGCCACGGCGCTGGAGACGCCAGCCGGGACGCCGGCGGCGAACGCGCAGTTGCAGAACGCGCTCAACTCCGCCATCGCCGACATCGACCTGGCTCAGGACAACTTTCTCGAGGTGCGCGCGGCCATCGGCGCGCGACAGAACATCATCGAGGCACAGAAGTCGTTCAACGAGGATCTGAAGCTGCAGCTGACCGGCCTGCGTTCCTCGCTCGAGGACGTGGATCTCATCGAGGCGGCCAGCGACCTCAACCTCCGGCTAGTCACGCTGCAGGCGGCGCAGGCCGCGTTCGCCAGGATGCAGAACCTGAGCCTGTTCAACTACCTCTGACGCCGCCCTCGGCGGCGGCGCGTGCAGGAGCTTGCGCCGTGCCCGCCGCGGAAGTGCCGTTGCGGTCCGCCACGACCGGCGGAGGATACTTTTCCCAGTTCAACTAGGCCGACAAACTGGTCCGATCCTTGCTCAACCCCAAGAACCGGAAGAACCCAGAGGGGGGAAGCGATGAGGGCGGTACTCGGCGTTAACGTCAATCCCGGGCACGACACCGGCGCGGCGGTGGTGGTGGAGAGGGACGGCCGCGTGCAGGTGACGGCGATCTCGCAGGAACGGCTGGACCGCGTCAAGCATTCGCGGGCCTTCCCCAGGGAGGCAATCGACTACTGCCTGCGCGAGGCCGGGTGCCGTCTGCAGGACGTCGATCTTGTCGTCGCGACCTACATCCTCACGCCTTCGCCGTACGACGGCTTCCCCGGCCGGCCAATCCCGGAGCTGGAGCGCAAGGTGGAGTTCTTCAGGCAGGTCGAGGAGCTTGGCATCCCGGTCCTCTTCGCCGATCACCATCTCTGCCACGCCGCCTCGGCCTACTTCAGCACCGACTGGGATGGCGCGGTCGGACTGGTGATCGACGGCCATGGCTCCAACTTCGAGACCCAGAGCGTCTTCAGCTGCGAGGGGCGGGCGATCACCAAGCTGTGCGCCTCCAACCGGCCCGGCCTCGGCTGGATGTACAGCGCGACCACGGAGCGGTTGCTCGGCTTCGACCACCTGCAGGAAGGCAAGACCATGGGTCTCGCGGGCTGGACCGATCACGGAGGCGTATTCGCCGGACACTTCGCTGCGAGCACGCAGGATGCCGGGCCCATGGACACGCTGTACCCGCAGTTCGTCGGCGAGCAGTCGGCCGCCGGCTGGACGCTCGACGCTCCCGCGGACCTGCCGCGCCGGCGTTCCAAGGACGACCCGACGCTGCCGCCCTTCGCGCAGTTCGCCTTCGCGGCGCAGTCGGAGCTGGAGCGCGGCGTCATGCAGCTCGTCGAGTATGCAAGCCGGCTCAACCCCGGCAAGCGGCGCCTGTGCTACGCCGGCGGTGTCGCGCTGAACATCCCCGCCAACCGGCTGATCCTCGACAGCGGGTTGTTCGAGGAGATCTTCATCCAGCCGGCGGCAACGGACCCGGGACTGCCGCTCGGCGCGGCGCTGCTTGGCTACTACTCGGCGCTCGGCGGTGCCGTCCGCTGGCGCATGGATCACGCATTTCTCGCACGCCCCTACGACAGCGGCGAGGGCGAAGCGGCGGCCGCCCGGTGGAGCGGTCCCCGCGCGCGCTACCAGACCGCGGACCTGGCGCGCGTGCTCGACAACGACTACCTCGTCGCCTGGTTCCAGGGCGCCTCGGAGTTCGGCCCGCGCGCCCTCGGTCATCGCAGCATCCTGTGCTGCCCGCGGCATCCGCAGATGAAGGCCTACCTCAACAGGGAGGTGAAGCATCGCGAGATGTTCCGCCCGTTCGCGCCGATCGTGCCGATGGAACGGCAGGCCGAGTTCTTCGACCTCGCCGCACCGTCGCCTTACATGCTCATCAACGCCGCGGTGCGGCCAGAGCATGCCGCACGCATGCCGGCCGTCGTGCACGCCGACGGCACGGCGCGCGTGCAGTCCATCGATCGGACAGTCAATCCCGAGCTGCACGCGCTGCTGCAGGCGATGGCGGAGCGCAACGGCCTGCCGGTGCTGCTGAACACTTCGCTCAATCTCGCCGGCGAGCCGATCGTCGAGACGCCGGCGGACGCGCTGTCGCTGTTCGAACGCGCGCGCCTGGATGTGCTCGTGATCGGCGGCCATATCCTCAGCAAGAAGCCGCTGCTGGAGCTCATGAACAGCCGCAATCCGGGGCTGCCGCGGCTCACGTCGCCGTCCGGCGCCGCCGTCGTCAATACGCCGGCCATCCCGTCGCGAACCGCACCGGTCGCAGGCGGAGAAGCGGTCTACGCGACGGCGGGGAATCTCGCGCACGCCGCCTCTGCGCCGGTGAACGACCCCTTCTCGCAGCTGGAGGCGGCCATCGCCGCAACGTCGCCTGAGCTCACCGTCGAGCCGCAGGCGCTGCGCGCGTTTCACGCGTGGTGCCGCGAAACCCTGGCGGCGCAGAAGGTCCCGGTCAATCCGCAGAAGATCCTCGCCGAGACCGAGGCGCGGCCCGTCGCGCAGAGCATCGCGCTCACGGAACTGTTGCTGGCCCTCGGTCACGACGACGTTGCCGCCGAGGTGAGCGCGATACTGTTCGGTTTGCATCCGGCTGATCGCCGCGTGCAGGAGACGTTCCTGCGCGCGAGCTACTGCCGCCGCACCGGCGCGGCCGTCGATCGCGCGGACGCGGAGCTGCACGGTGCTGAGCCCGCGGCCGGCACAGAGCCATCGCCCGCGGCATCGCGCCCCGCGCCGTCGCACGCGTCCGATGCGGTCTCGATGCATGGCGTGCTCGAACGCCTCGTCGATCGCATCTGCGGGGCGCAGGTCGATCCGAGACCGTCGGGCAATTTCTACGTCGAGGACGTCTTCCCCGATCCGCTGTACCGGGAGATCCTCTCGCGCCTGCCCGCGGACGATCGCTACGATTTCATCGAACACCCGGACGCCGTGCTGCCGGACGGTACGAAGACCCGCAAGCTTCTCGACCTCGGGCCGCACACCCTGGCGCGCCTCGAGGCCAGGGATCAGGCCTTCTGGCGGGAACTCATGGCGATACTCGTGTCGGAGCGACTGCAGCAGGCGATCCTGGAGAAGTTCGCGGATCGCATCGTCGAGCGCTTCGGCACGCACCGGCCGCCGCTGGTCACGGTGCCGATCCTGTACCGTGACTTTCCGGGCTACCGGATCGGCGTGCACACCGACGCGCCGTACAAGGTGGCGACCATGCAGTTCTATCTTCCGCGCGACGACTCGCAGCTGCACCTGGGCACCTCGTTCTATTTCAGGACCGCCGAGGGGTTCCAGAAGTACAAGACCAACGTCTTCAAGCCGAACTCGGCCTACGCCTTCGTGCGCACCGAGGAGAGCTGGCACGGTGTAGAGCGCATGGCCATGGGCGAGTCGCCCCGCGACACCCTGGCGCTGACCATCTACGTCAAGGGCAGGGAGTACCGCTCTGATGGGGGGACGATGTGATGACGGACCTGAACCGACTCGGTCTGGGCGCGGCCAAGAGCCGCCGCATCAATGGTCACGTCGTCCACTACATGGCGCAGGGCGGGGGCTGGCGCTACGACACGCTGCTGGAGAAGGAGCCGGAGACGATCGAGTGGATCGACGGCTTCCAGCCGGGCGAGACGATGTGGGACATCGGCGCCAACGTCGGCATCTACTCGATCTACGCAGCGATGCGCGGCATCAACGTGATGGCGTTCGAGCCGCATTTCGCCAATTACTTCCAGCTGTGCGTGAACGTCATGCTGAACGACCTGCAGGAGCGCGTCATGCCGATGTGCGTGGCGCTGACGGCGCGAAAGGAGGTCAACACGATCAACCTGGCGAGCATCGAGTTCGGCAGCTCAATGTCGAGTTTCGGCAGCAATCTCGACTTCCGCGGACAGCCCTACAAGCCGGAGTTCTGCCAGGGGATGATCGGGGTCGATATCGACGGCTTCATCGAGGATTTCGGCATCGCCTATCCCAGCCACGTGAAGATCGATGTCGACGGCATCGAGCTGGACATCATCCGTGGCGGTCGCAGGACCTTTGCCAATCCGGTGATTCGATCGGTCTCCATCGAGTTGATCGACAGCGACCGGCAGCAGGTCGAGGAGGTCAGCGCGATACTTGGCGAGGCCGGCCTGCGCTTCGTGCACAAGAAGCAGAACGCGAAGTTCGCCACGCCGCAGACCCGCGACGTGCTCAACTACCTGTACCGCCGCGCCTGAGCCGGTCGTGGCCGGGTCGCGCGGCGGTCAGGCCGTCCTCTTGTACCAGGGCTGTTTGGGCTGCGCCAGGGCGACCGTGGGCCCCTCGGCTTGCTGCCGCGTGGCCGATACCAGTGCCGTTAGTTGAGCGCGTAAGGCCTGGTTCTCCTGTTCGAGATACTTTGCCCACGACGCCAGTCCGAAGCGGCGCGTGTCCACTTTGCTCCAGTAGTAGCCGGGGCTCCGTCCATAGCACTCGAGCAGGTTGGCGGCGGTAGCGCACTGCGCGCCCATATCGGCGACTTCAGCGAGCTCCTGGAAGCCGAAGCTGAGCGGACGCTCCGGATTGCCGATGGCGTTGACGTCGGGTGCATGCAGCGCCGTTCGCGCCGCCTCCACGCCGGCGAGGAAGCTGGTACGGGCGCCGTCCGCTTCGCCGTCGACCAGGCGCATCACGCCGGCCCAAAAGCGCGCCGCGATCACCTTGGTCGTCAGCAGCGGACTGAACGCCAGCGGGTCCATGCCGGCGACCCGGTCGAAATCGGCGCGCGCCTGCCCGCGCAAACCCTGGTCGCGGGAGAGCAGCGCGGCGGCAAAGGCGATCGAGATCTGCCAGCGACGGACGTGGGGATTCTCGCTGCTGCAGGCCAGGTAGCCCTCCGCCACGTTGCGCCAGTCGTCGACCTGGTCGAAGCGCTGATTGGCCAGGATGTGATAACCGAGCACGGTGACCGCCGCGCCGACGTCGGCGGAGTCGAGCGGCATCGACTGCAGCACCCTCAGCGAGAGATCGGCAAGGCCGGCCTCGTCGGCAATGCGCTCGCCCATCTGCACCATGCTGCGGTACAGCCACGGGTTGTGGTAGTGCGCGCCGAAGTCCGCCACGTGCGCGCCGTCGGTATGCGAGCGTGCGAACTGCGGGTGTCCGGAGTACGGGGCCTGCGTGGCCAGCGGATCCACCGAGGCGACCAGCAGCCACCACTCGGTGTCCGGCTCCTGCGTGTCCAGGGGGCAGCGCTTGAGCGCGCGCGCGGCCTTCTGCAGCTTGAAGCCGCCGGGGGCTTCCTGGCGATAGCGCGCCTCGACGATGAATCCGGAGTCGAACGCCGCGCGGAACCTTTCCCAGTCGAAGGCGTGGAAGTGATGCGGGGTGGGGTCGCGGCCGGTCTCGTCCACCCACATGTTCGGGACGCTGGCGACGATGCGGCCGTCGGGCTTCAGCACGCGCGCGAACTCCGCGATCAGGGCGTGATAGTCCTCGACGTGCTCGATGGTCTCGAAGGAGGCGATCATGTCGACACTGTGGTCCGGGATGGCAGCCAGGTCGGTGCCGCTGGAAGCGAGGAACTCGACGCCGTAGCGGGCGGCGAAGTGCCGTCGGGCGTATGCCACCGACTCCGGATCGATGTCCACGCCGATCACGCGCCCGGCCGGGGAACGCGCGGCAAGGATTGCACTTCCGTAGCCGAGTCCGCAGGCGCAGTCGAGCACGGTGTCGCCGGGGCGGACCCATTCGGCGGCCTGCGCGTAGCGGACCATGTGCGCGTCGGAGCGCGGTCCGAACTCGCGCGACATGTCCATGTGCAGATCACGGTTGGCGAGCAGCCACTGCATCTCGCGTCTTGCCGCGGCCGCGTCCTCGATGATCTCGAACACCGACAGCGGCTGCAGCGCCGGATTGTTGAGAGCGTGGTAGTCGCCCACCGAGACGGCCGCAGGCGCGCGGCGGAACCCGCTGCGCAGCGTGGCGTCGGCCCAGTAGGCGTTCAGCAGCCGCATCTGCGACCTGGCGCCGCCGTCGAGCCTGCGCGTCGGCGCGAGCACCAGGTAACGGCCGATCCACTGCCGAATGCCGGCGAAGCTTTCCTCCGGATTGACGATAGTCTCCATCATTGCTTGGCATGCGATCACCGTATCAAACTTTTCGTCGCGGCCGGGCAGCGCGTTGCTCACGCAACCGGCGAAGTCGTGTCCGAACGCGGCATTGTCAGCGGGAAGGACGCGAACGGCGCAGCCGCGGCGCAGGAGTTCCCGTGGCAGCGCGGGATGATCGCAGCCCAGCAGCAGGAAGCTTCCCGGTCCAACCGTGCGAAGAAGTTCCTCGACGAAGCGGATGCCATATTCCATAGGTGATCTCCTTACTGCATGGCCGAATGCGGGCGGTGCCGTCAGCCTGCGAGCGCCATTGTGGGTTGCGGGGAGTTCGCGTCGGCGTCGCGCCGCGTCTGCTCTTCGAGGGGCCGGAAGACGACCGCGCAGGCGTACCGCGTTCCCGCCTTGGACGGACTTCTGCCGGTGACTTTCACGAAGACAAAGGCGGAGCTGTCGCGGCAGCGCAGCACCGTGCCGCCGATGCGTTCGATGTTCTCGAAGCTGAGACTGTCCATGAGGCTGTAGCCGCGGGGATTGTCCTGCTGGCTCATCAGCCGCTCCAGCGACACCAGGCTCACGCTCTCAAGTTGCAGCAGCGACCAGCGGCGCCCGAAGAGCAGTCCGACGTCGGTATTCAGGTCGTCGACGTTCACCAGCGCGAGCAAGTAGCCATCGTGCGTCCGCTGGACGCTGATCTCGCGAAGCGTCAGGCTGTTGTTACGCGACAGCATTACCGGCATGTTCTCCGCCTGGCCGTTGAAATCCCCGGCCTGGAGCGCGAACCGGAAGCGGGATTGGGCGAAATAGGTCAGCGGCAGCGTTATGCCATTGGGCTGCAGTTCCATGGAAAGCGTCGGCCTGGCCGCCGAGTTGACGTAGGCGAGACCGCGGCGACGCAGGCCTACGACCGCCTCGTCGGTGTTGAAGAACTCCCACTCCGCATCGGTGCCGAGATTCACATCGTGGCGGAACTGGCCGAATGTATCCCTCTCGGTGTCACCCGGCAGGTAAAGCAGCCTGCCCAGGTGGCTGACGCCGGTGTACCTCACCGCCTCGGCGTCGTTCCAGCAGTCGCGATGATCGGGCTCCAGCGCCGCGTCGATGAAGGCGAGCGCGGCGCGCTGGATCCGGCTGCGCAGGACCGCCTGCGGCTTGGAGAGGGTCCCGGCGCGACGCAGCGGCCGTCCGTCCTTGCTGTAGTTCACGACGCTGTCGAGATCGCAGGTGCAGAGCTGTTCCAGCACGGAGATCGGCTTTATCAGGGCCTCGATGGCGCGCGCGTCGGTGTTGCGCCGATCGATCCATCCGCACTTGTCGCGCAGCGTCTCGTGGGTATCGCGCAGGAGCAGGTAGGCGCCGCGCACCTGCACGCCGAGTTCCTCCTCCAATGTGGCCTGGATGAGCGTCTGCACGGTTCCGCTGTATCCGAGGTCGACGAGCACGAGCGTTTCGTCCCGCTCTACGCCGGTGGTCGAGCGCAGATACTTGATCAGCCGCCGCCGATAATCGGTGCTGGCGGCGAAGATCTGCGCCAGCGTCCTGGGCTCCCTGACGCGTTTGTGGAAGACTCCCGGTCCATCGGGGCTCCGTTCGGCCTCGCGCACCAGCGCGGCGGCGCGAGGCTCCGGTATCCCCAGCTGCCGCGACATGTCGGCGTAGCACCTCTGCCTGCCCATGAAGGCCAGATAGCGATCGACGTCCGCGACGCTACGGAATGAGCTTGCGTAGCCGGCGAACCGGGAGATCTCCGCCTCCGAGTGCGGGATGTCCGCAAGCCGGGGGTCTGCGGCGACCAGGCGCTCGTAGGCGCGGTGCGGCAGCCATCCGTCGCGGAGGAGGAAGACCAGGCGCGGCCTCTCACCGGCGTCCTTCAGCGCCAGCGTGCTATCGGCCACCCAGCGCGCAAAGCCCAGCATGATCGGTCCCAGAGCGGTATGTCCGACGCGTTCCGGCGCATCGAGCTGTGTGGCGTGCTGCGCCCAGAGCGCGTGGCACAGCTCGTGGGCCGGCGACGAGGTCCGCACCGACGGCAGGAGCATGCTGCCGGCCACTACCGCCATCCTCGATGCCTCCTGGATCGGCTTGCTGAATGCCGTGAAGTGCACGCCACGAACGCCACGGTCGTTGGCGCCCCGCAGATCGGCGGCGGGATTGTCGCCGATGTGCAGAATCTGGTCGGCCGGAATGGCGAGGGCGTCGATGACGTCGTCGAACAGACCGTCGTGCTTGGCGCGGCCGTAGCGCGAGGAACAGTACAGCGCGTCGAACAGCGAGGATGCATCCGCTGCGCCGATGGTGGAGCCGATGAGCTCGCCCAGTTGTGCTTCATCGAAGTAGGTGTCGCTGACCACGACGACCTTCATGCCGCGGGCCCTCGCCCGGGAAATGAGGTCGAGCACCGGGCGGAAGGCGAAGCAGATCCGCTTCTCGAGGGCCAGCTCCTCGGTCACCAGCGTCTCGATCTCGCCCTGCGACGCCCCGGGGATGAGATGGCCGTAGATCTGGGAGAGCGTCACCTCGGTTCGGTTGTCGGTCGCCTCCCGCAGGCGCCGCGCCGCGGTCTCCGCGAACGTCCGGGCGGCCGCCGTCAACCCGCGGCTCCGGAAGGACTCGCCCTGCGCCAGCAGGAAAAAGGCATCCGTCGGAGTGGCCACGCGGCGCCACACGAGGGTGTCGAAGCAATCGAGCGAGAGCACCTTGCAACCGGCGCCGTACCTGTCCAGGACTGTGTGCAGACCCGCAACATCGACTCTTCTGTTGGTCATTTCGGGATTCACCTGAATCTGTGCCTTGCAGCCCTTCCGGCCCCTCTCCTTCCCACGGGGACCGTGACGCCGTCGGGGCCGAGATCGGGGCAGTGCTTGCACGCCGCGGCACTCGCCGCCTGGCATTTTCGTGCCGCGGAACCGCGATGGTCGCCGACGGCAAAGTTTTGATTTTGCGCACTGCCGTTGCAGCTAGCGTGCCAGACGACACGCGCGTGCCGCGCATATACAGATCGGGTGCGATGCCGCTCTGCACCTGGGTCGACGGCCCGCGGGAAACCGCACGCGGGCGCCAAGGCCATTGCCGGCGCGCCGGCGACGGAACGGTCGTGGTTACAGGCGGTTATGCGTAATCCGGCCGCCGCGGGGCGTTGCAGGCGAGGCCATGCAGCGGAGGCTCCACGGCTCCAGCCCGCCAAATCCGACCTGCAGCACAGGGGGCGGCAGGATCAGGACGAGATGCGGCTAAAGTTTGCCGCCCCGGCGCCGTTATCCTCTCCGGAGGCGGTGAATATTCATACGAATATATCCGCCAAAGACAAACTCCCGGGCCGGCATGCCTCAAGGCGCCCCCGGGCTCAACAGTCAGGAGTCAACCATCATGGCAGCTGTCATCAATACCAATATGATGTCGCTCAACTCGCAGCGCGCGTTGGGCACCTCGCAGTCCTCGCTGGCGACCTCCATGGCGCGCCTGTCCTCGGGCCTGCGCGTCAACAGTTCGAAGGACGACGCCGCCGGCCTCGCGGTCGCGCAGCAGATGAACGCCAAGGCGCGTTCCTCGCAGGTCGCCATCCGCAACGCCAACGACGGCATCTCCATGGCCCAGACGGCGGAAGGCGGCATGTCGCAGATCGGCGATATCCTGCAGCGCATGCGCGAGCTGGCCATGCAGTCGGCCAACGGCACGTACGACACCGATGCGCGCACGGCGCTGGGCACCGAGTACGACGACCTGGTCGAGGAGATCGACCGCATCGCCAACTCGACCAAGTTCAACGGCGTGGCCCTGATCAACGGTTCGGGTGCCTCCACCGACTTCGCCGTCGACGTGGAAGGCACTGACAACATTACGATCGACTTCAGCTCGCTGGATGTGCTGTCCAGTACGCTGGGCGTGGCCTCGGGCGACATCGCCTCGGCCTCCGGCGCCTCGGCCATCCTCGCCGACATCGACGACGCGATCACGACGCTGAACACCAACCGTGCCACGCTGGGTGCCGCCCAGAACCGCCTGGAGTTCACCATCAACAACCTGCAGGTGCAGTACGAGAACCAGAAGTCTGCCTATGGCCGCATCATGGACGCGGACTACGCGGTGGAAACCGCCAACCTGACTCGTACGCAGATCCTGCAGCAGGCGGGTACCGCGATGTTGGCGCAGGCCAACGCGCTGCCGCAGAGCGTGCTGCAGCTTCTCGGCTAGTGGTTCGGGTAGAGGCGAGTTAGCAACAGGGGGGCAGTGTCCTGGGGTAGCCCAGGGCGCCGTCCCCCAGTTTCGTTACCAAGAGGGTAGCGGCCATGATCAACCAGTTACAGCTTTCGACGGCGTCGCAGGTCAAGACGGAGCCCAAGGTGAACCGTCCGGCCATGCAGGCGGTAAGTACAGCCGGACCGGTCCGTTCCGTCGCCGATCGCTTTGCCCAGGTTCGCGAAGGCACCGGTGGAGCATCGCCCGCCGAGTCGGTCAGTGCCGAGGTCGTCGACAAGATGGTCCAGGACGTCGCGGATCGCCTGCAGACCAACCAGCGGCAGCTGCAGTTCAGCGTCGACACCGAGACCAACAGCACCGTGGTGCGGGTCATCGACAGCGAGACCAAGGAGCTGATCCGCCAGATTCCGTCGGAAGAACTGCTGGCGATCTCGCGGCGGCTCGAGGCGGCCACCGGTCTGCTCGTTGACGACAAGGTGTAGAGACCAATGCCAGCCGTCACTTCCCTTGGAGTCGGGTCGGGCATCGATCTGAACAGCCTGGTCAGCGGCTTGATGGCCGTGGAGCGGCAGCCGCTCAACGCGCTGCAGACCAGGATGACCTCGGTCAACTCCCAGATCAGCGCGATCGGCAAGCTGAAGAGCGCCCTGTCGACCTTCCAGGATGCGATGGCCAAGCTCGCCAAAGAGTCGAGCTTCAAGGTGCATTCCGCGACCTCTTCTGATGAAGACGTCTTGACCGCCAGCGCCTCCTCCGCGGCGGCGAGGGGCAATTACTCCGTGACGGTCAGCCGCATCGCCGAGTATCACCGCATGGCAGCCGGCACCACCCATGCCGACACCGACACGACGGCCATCGGCACCAGCGGCGATACCATGACGATTACCGTCGGCAGCGATGACTTCACCGTCGATATCGGCGGCAAGACGCTGGCCGAGATCCGCGAGGCCATCAACGACTCCACCGACAACACCGGAGTGACCGCCTCGATCATTCATGACGACGCCGGTTACCGCCTGTTGCTGGCGGCCGAGGAGACGGGCAGCGACAACTTCATAGCGACGAGTTTCAGCGGTAGCGATCCGTTCGCCCTGAGCAGTCTGAACACCGATCGAAATGGCAGCGGCTCGTTCACCGCCGCGGACCTCGATGCCGTACTTCAGCTCGAGGGCCAGTTCCAGATCACCAGCAGCAGCAACAGCGTGACCGATCCGATCCAGGGCGTTACCCTGGAACTGAAGGCGGCGGGGACCGCGACGGTCAAGGTCGAGCGCGACGAGGAGACGATCGAAGCCAACGTCAAGTCCTTCGCCGAGGCGGCGTCGGCCCTGTTCTCTTCACTGGACAGCCTGGCGGCGAAGGACCTGAAGGGCTACGGCAGCCTGTTGAGCGGCATAGAAAGCCAGGTGCGCGGGATGTTGGCCACCTCGGCGAGCTTCGGCGGCAGCTTTTCCTTTGTCTCGGAGATCGGCCTGCAGACGCAGCGCGACGGCAGCATCACGCTCGACAGCGATCTGCTTTCGGAGGCCTTGCAGTCGGATTTCGCCGGCGTGGCGGCGTTGTTCGCGGACAGCACCAACGGCATCGCGGTGCGCCTCGACGCGATCATGGACGAGTACCTGCAGTCCGGCGGTATCCTCGAGTCGCAGACCGACAACCTCAACAACCAGCTGAGCAGCATGAAGGACAAGGAATCCAGGCTGGAGGCGCGGTTGGAGCTGATCCAGGATCGCTACATCAGGCAGTTCTCGGCGCTCGACACACTGCTATCCAGCCTGCAGACGACCAGCAACTTCCTCGCCGCGCAGCTGGCCTCGACGTCCCGGTAGTCCGGGGTCGCGGTCGTGCCGGCCGCCCCATGCTTCCGTTTTTCCACCGCTCCGGTGAAATGCCTGGGCGATCGATGCGTGAGCCGCGATGCGGGAAGACACGAAATGCGGGAAAACGCCTCCCTATTCTCATCAAGAATCGCCCGGCTCCGCCGCTAAGCATGGGTAGGCGAGCGGTCCGCCCGATTCGCATGTAAACCCATCTACACACCTTCGGGGAAACGCAAAGAATGGCAAACGCGAGCAGAACCATCTCGGCGATCGGCAAGTACAGGAAGGTAGACGTGCATTCAGCCGTCTTGGGTGCGTCGCCGCACCGGCTCGTTCAACTGCTTTTCGACGGCGCCCTCGCGCGCCTGGCCGAGGCGCTCGGACATATCGAGAGGGGCAACATGCCCGGCAAGCGCGCGGCCATTGATGCCTGCATCGCGATCGTCAACGGACTGCGCGGTAGCCTGAACATGGAGGCCGGTGGCGAGCTGGCGGTGCGGCTCGACCAACTCTACGATTACATGGCGCGGCGGCTGGTCAGCGCCAATCGCCGCAACGATCCGGAGGCCCTGCGCGAGGTGCACCGGCTGCTGTGCGAGATCCGCACAGGATGGGATGGCATACGCGAAGCGGCGGAGAGCATCTCCGTGGCGGCGAGCAACGGCTGAGGCGCCGCAACCGCCGCGTCCGCGGCCCCGCGAGATCAACTGTCATGGACAGGCCCGACACGAGCATGGCCGTCGAGATGGCGCTCGACATCACCCGGCGCATGTACGAGCTTGCGATGCGCGGTGAATGGATAGCGATGCTGGAACTCGATCGGACCCGTCAGCCCCTGCTGGGAAGGCTGCGGGACGCGCCGCCGGCGGCCGCATGCGTTCCGTTGATGCGCGAGCTGCTTGGCCGCAACGAGCAACTGCTGACGATGTGCGCGCAGGCGCAGGTCGAGATGCGCAAGGCAATGCAGACGGCAGGACGCGGGCGCAGGGCCGCGCGCGCCTACACGCGCGCCTGAGGACGCGCGCGGCATGAGCGCCGAAGCCCTCGCTGGCGCGCCGCCCGGCGCTGCGGTCCCCACGCTGGGGGCGCACT
>CAZTPK010000011.1:0-14624 GCA_964614765.1 uncultured Gammaproteobacteria bacterium | reverse complement strand
GTCGATCTGCCGTCCGTGATCGACACCATCGGCTTCATGGCCGAATGCATCGACAAGGTACATGGCGCGGTCACCAGCACGGCCGTCGACGTCATGCATTTCGTGCTGCGCGAGCCGCTGGGCGTGGTGGCGGCCATTGCGCCGTGGAACTATCCCCTGCTGATGGCGACGTGGAAGGTGGCGCCGGCGCTCGCGGCAGGCAACAGCCTCGTCCTGAAACCCGCCGAACAGTCCCCCCTCAGCGCCCTGCTGCTGGCGCGGCTGTTCCTGGAGGCAGGCGGACCTCCGGGGGTCTTCAACGTCGTGAACGGACCGGGCGAGATCACGGGCAAGGCGCTGGCGCTGCACGCGGATGTCGCCAAGGTGAGCTTCACCGGCTCCACCGCCGTCGGCAAGCTGATGCTGCAATACGCCGGACTCTCGAACATGAAGCGCGTGGCGCTCGAGTGCGGCGGCAAGTCCCCGCAGATCTTCATGGCCGACACCCCCGATCTCGATCGCGCCGTGACGGCGGCCTGCAACGGCATCTTTGCCAACATGGGCGAGGTCTGCAACGCCGGTTCGCGATTGCTCGTCGATCGCCGCATACACGAGGAGTTCGTGGAACGGTTCATCGCCGTGGGCAGGAGCTCGTATCGACCGGGCGATCCCCTGGATCCCGCCACCAACATGGGCCCGCTCGTCGATCGCCAGGCACAGCGGCGTGTGCTCGGTTTCATCGATGCCGGCCGGCGCGAGGGAGCACTGCTGCGCTTCGGGGGGGATGTGCCGCCCGGGCTGGAGCGCGGCGCTTACGTCAGCCCCACCCTGTTCACGGATGTGCACAACGGCATGACGATCGCCCGTGAGGAGATCTTTGGCCCGGTCGCGTGCGTCATCCCCGTCGAGGACGTGGACACGGCCATCGGCATCGCCAACGACACGATATACGGGCTCGCCGCCGGGATCTGGACGCGCGATCTCGCCACCGCGCACCGGCTCATCCGCGAGATCGAGGCCGGCGTGTTGTGGGTGAACTGTTTCGACGAGGGCGACATGACCCAGCCCTTCGGAGGCTACAAGCAGTCGGGCAACGCCAGGGACAAGTGCCTCGACAGCCTGCTCAGCTACACCCAGATGAAGTCGGCGTGGGTCCGGATCGCACAACCTTCGGGATGAGAATCTTATGTCCACGCTGATTTATACGGTTGACGGTCCGGTCGCCCTGCTGACCCTGAACCGCCCCGAGAAACTCAACGCTGTCAACAATCAGATGGTCGCCGAACTGAACGCGGCGCTGGATCGCGCCGAGGCCGACGAGGCGATCCGCGTCATCGTCCTGAACGGCGCCGGACGCGCCTACTCCGCGGGATTCGATCTGGACACCGGCGAGGAAGGCTCCGGGCGGGACATCGATGCCCTGCGGCGCATGCTGCGGCGGGATTTCGACGTCATCATGCGCTTCTGGCACTCACCGAAACCGACGCTGGCGGCGGTGCACGGCTATTGTCTCGGCAGCGGCATGGAGATGGCGCTCGCCTGCGACCTGACCGTCGCGGGGGCCGGCTGCCGGTTCGGCGCCCCAGAGGTGCAGTTCGGCAGCGGCATCATCACATTGATCATTCCCTGGCTCGTCGGGGCGAAGTTCGCCAAGGAGCTGCTGCTGCTCGGCGACGACCAGGTGTCGGCGGAACGCGCCCTGGCCATGGGTCTGGTCAACCGCGTGGTCGCCGACGAGGCCGTGCTGGATACGACGCTTGCCCTGGCGCGCGACATCGCCACCAATGGCCGCCTCGCCGTCGCGCTCACCAAGCAGGCGATCAATCGCAGCTACGATATCATGGGAATGCGCCAGGCGATGGAGCAGGCGCTGGAGCTGGACGTGATCGTGGAGGCGAGTGATACGCCGGAATCACGGGCGTTCTACGATATGGTGGCGAGCCAGGGCGCCAAGGCGGCGATCGCGTGGCGCCGCGCCCGCATCCTCAACTCCTCGGGGAAGGCGTGAATCCATGAGTCCGAACCGGCGCAGCCGGCAGAAGAAGGTGCCATTGCCGCGTCGCGGCCGCCGCGTCGCGGCCCTCGATCGCCTGCTCGAGCGGCAACCGAATACAGAGATCATCGAGGTGCTGTTTGCCGACATCAACGGCATGCTGCGCGGCAAGCGCGTGGGCCGTGAGGACTTCGAGAAGGTCTTCTGGCCCGGCGTCAGCCTGCCCGGCGCGACCGCACTGCTCGACAGCAAGGGCATGACCATCGATGCCATCAGCAACGGCAGCGCCGACGGCGATCCCGACATGATCTGCCGGCCCGTGGCGGGCACCGCCGTGAGCGTGCCCTGGGCGATGCGTCCCACGGCGCAGACGATGGTCAGCATGTACGACGTGAAGGGCGAGCCCTATTTCGCAGACTCCCGTCACGTGCTGGAACGCGCGATGCAGCCACTGGCGAGCATGGGGCTGAAGCCGGTGGTCGCCATCGAGCTGGAATTCTACCTGCTCGACGGTGCGACCGCCGAGACGCCGCGACCGCGATTGGGGCGGATCCCGGGCACGTCGCTGCCCCAGGACGGCCCGCAATACAACAGTCTCGATGATCTCGCCGACCTCGACGCCTATTTCTCCGAGGTGGATGCCGCCTGCCGCGAGCAGGGGATCCCCGCCAGCGCGGCGCTGGCGGAGTTCGCGCCCGGCCAGTACGAGATCAATCTTCATCACATCGACGATCCGCTGCTGGCCTGCGCGCATGCCCTGATGCTGAAGCGGGTGGTCAAGAGCGTGGCGCGCCGGCACGGGATGGGCGCATGCTTCATGGCGAAGCCGTTTGCCGAGAGCGCGGGATCCGGAATGCACGTGCACGTCAGCCTTCAGGATTCGCGCGGTCGCAACGTCTTTGCCGGCGGTGACGCGGGCGGTGGCGGCGATTTGCCGATCTCCGAGGAACTGCGTCATGCCGTCGGGGGTCTGGCCGCCACCATGGACGAGGGCATGGCGATCTTCGCGCCGAACGCGAATTCCTATCGCCGACTGCGCCCGGCCTCGTTCGTTCCGTTGACCCCCAACTGGGGCATCAACCATCGCCGTCTGGCGCTGCGCATACCGCTGGCGGCGGCGGAGGACATGCGAGTGGAGCATCGTGTCGCCGGCGCCGACGCCAACCCGTACCTGGTCATGGCGGCGGTGTTGGGCGGGATGCATCACGGGCTCACGCGGCGTTGCGATCCGGGTCCGATGGTGCCGGCGGGCGCCGTGATCGATGAGATCATCACCCTGCCCACCCGCTGGGAGCAGGCCCTCGACGCCTTCGAGCACGGCGCTGTGCTCAGGGAATACCTGGGCGCAGAGTTCGCACGCATCTACGCGATCTGCCGGCGCACGGAGTGCGAGCGCTTCCATGCCGAGGTCGGCAGCCAGGACTACCAATGGTATCTCCGCAACGTCTAGGACCTCGCCTAGAGGACACGGGCATCCGGAGCGATTTGCATGCGGCATCGTGATGCGGGCGACACCTTCCTCGCCCTGGTGGTGACCAGCACCGCGAGCGGCCCCGTCCTGGAGGTGAAGCGGCTCGATCGGGACTTTCTCATGGAAGGCGACATCACCGTTGCGATCGACTATTCCGCGCTGAACTACAAGGACGGGCTGGCCCTCACCGGCCGGGCGCCGATCCTGCGCGCCTCGCCGATGATCCCCGGCGTCGATCTGGCCGGGACCGTCGAGAGTTCGCGGAACCCGGAGTACGCGCCCGGCGACAAGGTGATACTGAACGGCTGGGGCGTGGGCGAGCGGCACCATGGCGGCTACGCGCAGCTCGCGCGCGTCAGGGGTGAGTGGCTGATCCCGCTGCCGGATCGCCTCTTCACGCGCCAGGCCATGGCCATCGGTACCGCGGGCTATACCGCGATGCTCTGTGTGATGACCCTCGAGCAGGAAGGCGTGCAGCCGGCCTCGGGGCCGGTGCTGGTCACCGGCGCGGCCGGCGGCGTCGGCAGCCTCGCCGTCGCCCTGCTCGCCGGACGTGGCTACGCGGTGACGGCATCCACCGGCCGCACGGAGGAATCGGCGTACCTGCAGGCGCTGGGGGCCTCCAGCGTGATCGGGCGCGAGGAGTTTCAGACTCCGGTGCGGCCGCTGGCGCAGGAGCGCTGGGCCGGGGCCGTGGACTGCCTCGGCGGGACGACGCTTGCCAACGTGCTCTCGCAATTGCGGTACGGCGGCAGCGTGACGGCCTGCGGGCTGGCCGGGGGAATGGAGCTGCCCGCGACCGTGGCGCCCTTCATACTCCGCGGCGTGCGTCTGCTGGGTGTCGATTCGGTGATGGCGCCGCGCCAGGCGCGCCTGCGCGCGTGGCAGCGCCTGGCGGCGGAGATCGACCTCGACAAGCTGGAATCGATGACGCGCACCATCGCACTCGGCGATCTGCCCGCGGCAGCCGCGGACATACTCGCCGGTCGGGTGCGCGGCCGCATCGTCGTCGACGTCAATGCCTGAGCGCGCCGGCCGCTAGGCGGCACGCGTGGGCGGCCGCTCGCGCAGCGAGTCCGCCGCCGACGGCACGTCGCCTGCCGCCGCGGGCAGCGCACCGCCGGCAATCGGCGCCATGCGCGCCACCACGAGAGTTACGCCGGCGGCAAGCACCAGCAGCGCGACGGGGAAGGTCCTGGCGTCGAGGAAGTCCATGCCGGATCCGATCATCAGCGCGCCGAGAAATCCGCCGAGGCACCATCCGGTCACGAGGCTGGCGCTCGCGAACGGCAGCTGCTCACGGCCCACGGTCTTGCCCGCCAACGCCAGCGCCGCGCCATAGATGCTGAAGCAGGCCGGACCGAAGAGGAAGGTGAGCGCGAGCAGGATCCCGGGCGGCAGGAGCTCTGCCCTGGTCAAGGTGAGGGAATAAAGGACGATGTACACGGAAAGCATCCGCATCAGGCCCCGCTCCCCCATCCGGTCGGCGAGGTAGCCGAGCGGCAGCAGCAACACCACCTGACCCCACACGAACACCGTCAGCGCGAACAGCGACAACTGGTCGGAATGTCCCGCCGTGCGCAGGTAGGGCGTCAGCAGCGACCACGCGGAATTGTCCAGCGCACCGGTCAGCACGCCGAGACCTATTACCCACGGCAGCCGCCGGCCGATCTCGGCGAACAGCCGAATCGACACCGGCGACGCACCGAGGCTCCCCTGGCGGTCGTTCGGCAGGAACAGGCCTGCGGGGATCATCGCCAAGCACATCGCAGCCGCCGCCACCAGGAAGAACCCGGAAGGTTCCAGGTGGCCGGCATTGACGACGATGGGTCCGGTCGCGAAACCCAGCGATTGCACTGATAGATACAGGGCGTTGATGCGATTGCGCACGGCGTGCTCGTAGGCGCCATTGATCCACGTCTCCGCCGCCACGTAAAACAGTCCGAAAGCGGCGCCCTGCAGGGTCTCCGCGAGCAGCCAGAGCCAGAATGCGCCTGGCACCGCTAGCAAGGCGATCGCCAGGCCCGAGGCCAGCAGCGCGAGCATGGCGCACACGCGCGTGCCGAGGCGCCGGAGCAGCTCCGGGTAACGGTGCGAGAAGAAGATCAGCGACAGCGCCCACATGTTCAGCAGTAGCGCGGTGCGCGTGGATGCCGCCTGAAACTCCGCGAGCGTGTCGATGAGCGTGGCGTACGACAGGCTCAGACCGGCATTCGCCACGAAGGCGGTGAACAACACGCCGACGAGCATGGCGTGCCGGGTGCGGTCACGGGGTTGTCTTTCGGTTCTCATGAGCGTGTTCAGTCGTCGCCGATCGTGATGGCCATCGCGCCCCCCTGTGCCGACGCGAGCGGCGTCTGGAGGACAACGCGGCGCCCGCCGCCTCGTCAGGACATGCGCTCGTTGCTGGCCGCGACCGTGCCGCGACGGGGCGCCACGCTCAGTCGGCTGACCGGTAACGTCGCGCGCATTCTGGCCGCGTAGGCGCGCAGGCAGACCTCGTTGCGCCCCAGGATGCCTTCCTTGAAGCTGCTGGAGGTCACGCCCGCCTGCACCCGCTCGACGAGGTCCCTGTCTTCGATGCCGACCCGCCGGTTGATCCTCAGGTTGAGCGCCCGCGCCGTCTTCATCGCGGCGCGCTCGTCCGGGTAGCCGTAGGCGGCGTCGCGCACCAGCGTCTCGGTAGGCGACAGCGGCAGGAACTGCAGGAACTCGACCTGATCCGGATAGAGGTTGAACGTGAGATTCGGCCACAGCAGGTAATAAAGCCACATCCGCCTGTACTTCTCGGGCAAGTGTTCGACGGGCGGCAGCACCTTGCGGTAGGCGCGCACGCTCAGACCGGCGCGTGGCAGATCCTCCACCGATCCCCACAGCCGGTAGACGTTCTCGCTCCTTACCTCCATGCCGTAGGTGTTCCCGACCAGACTGTCCAGTCCGCGGTGCGCGACGCGCACGTGCAGCGCGTCGATGTAGTTGTCGCTGGCGTTCTTCCAGTTGGTTTGAAAGCGTCGGGCGGAAACGGCGCCCAGGGGGCGCAGCGACTCCGTGCGATAGAGACGCATCTCCGGCACCATCGCCGCGGCGCTCTCCAGCAGATCCATGGTGCCTCTGGTGAAGCGTATGAAAACGAAGCCCAGCAGGACCTCGCAGTCGATCGGCACCAGGCCGTAGTCACCGTCGTCGATCTGCGGATACCGGTTCTTGAACGGGATTCCGGCCAGCCTGCCGTCGAAGGCGTAGCTCCAGGCGTGATATGGACAGGTGATATGACGTTCGCAGCGGCCGCGATCGCCGTCCAGCAGCCGCGCCGCCCGATGGCGGCAGACGTTGTGGAACGCGCGCAGCGCCCCGGATTCGTCGCGAATCACCAGCGCCGACTCGCCCAGCAGCGAGAACGTGTGGTAATCGCCTGTCGCCGGGATGTCGTTGACGTGACAGACGAGCTGCCAGGTCCGCAGGAAGATCCGCTCGCGCTCCAACTCGAAGAATTCGGGGTCGTAATAGGTCCACGCCGGAAGGGTCCTGTCGCTCAGATCGTGCTCCGGCGAGCGCGTTGGTTCCAGGGGGCGGAGGAGGTCCATGGGGGCGCGTTCCCGAAGCGCGGATGTCAGCGCCCTGCCCTCGCCAGAGACTCGTTGCGCGCTGCCACGCTGCCCGCCGGCGGCGCCCGCAGCAGCGTGGACACCGGCAGGCGTTCGCGGATCCAGTCCTGGAAGCGTTTCACGAGACATTCCTTGTCCGAGAGTATGCCCACGTCATAGGCGCTGGTCCCGAGGCCCCGCTGCACTGAATGCGTGAGCTCGTTGTCCTCCTGCTGCACGCGCATATTGATGCGGTCGCTCAGATACCTCACGGCCCGGGTCTCGCGCCGATCATCCGGCAGGCCATAGGAGCGGCCGCGCAGCATGACGCGCCCCGCCGCCAGCGGGATCATCTGGAAGAAATCCATCTTCTCCGGGAAGAGATCGAAGAAGGTGTTCGGGAACATCGCGTAGTACGTCCAGCGAGTCTGCATGTGCGCCGGCAGATGTTCGTACCTGGGCAGCAGCCTTCGGTACAGCTTCGTGCTCCAGTTTCTGTCGGCCTTCTCGCGCATCTCGTGGCTGAGTCGGATCACGCCGGTTCCCGCATATTCACGGTCGTACTGCGTCTTCATCAGCGCGAACAGTCCGCGATGGCCGGACGGAAAGTGATAGTCCTCGACATAGTTCTCCATACCGTTCTTCCAGTCCATCTCCACCGTCTCTTCCCAGAATCCCTCATCGCTGTACCGATCGTTCGTCGGCACCATCTCCGCCGTGCGGTACCTGGCGAACTCCTCCGCGTACGGGGCGAACTGGTCGGCCACCGACGGGCCTCCCGACTTGAACCGCACGAACACGAAGCCCAGGAACACCTCGCAGTCCAGCCCCTTGAGGCCGAATCGCGAGGCATCGTGTTTGCGGAAGGTGTCCGGGGCCGAGAGGCCGCGGCGCCGGCCGTCGAGCTCATAAGTCCAGCCGTGATAAGGGCAGACCATGCGTCCGGTCTTGCAGTTGCCGCTCTCCCCCTGCACCACCGCGTGCGCCCGATGGCGGCAGACGTTGTGGAAGGCGCGGATCTCCTGATCCTGCCCGCGCACCACGACCACACGCTCGTTCAGCAGCTCGAAGGTGACGTAATCCCCGACCTGCGGCATGTCGCTGACGTGACAGATGAGCTGCCATGACGGCATGAACACGTGTTCCTTCTCAAGCGCCAGGAACTCGTCGTTTCGATACACCCACGACGGCAGCGTATAGATCAGACCTTCCTCCGACACCGGTGCCATCGCCTCGTGCTCGCCGGCCGGCGCGCTGGCCGGATTCCTCGTGGCGGGCGCAGCCGCCGGCAGCTCGAACCGCCACGGAAATACGCTGGCGAGAAACGCCTGGCAACGCCTGCGGGCGGCGGCACGATCGAAGCTCTCGCCCGTGAACATGATCTCCTGCCAGATCTCGTCGATGAGACCGACCAGTCCATAGGCGATGGCCTCGGCATCGAGGCGGACACCGTTCTGCGGATCGCGGGTCATGCGCTCACATAGCTCGAGCACCGTGCGGAAATAGGCGGCGTCGCGCTCGCCACAGAGCTGTTGGTAGTCCTGCCGCGCGCGTGACTCGGACATGAAGGCATACCAGACGGCCACCTTGCGCGGCTCCGTCAGTTCCGGATCGAGGTTGACGTCGACAATTTCCAGGAGCGTCTGCGCGGGATCCTCGCCGGCATTCTCGAGACAGCGGGCGATCGCCGCCTCGAATTCCTCGGCGACGCTACGCAGCGTGGCGAGCAGCAGCGACTCCTTGCTGGTGAAATGAAAGTTGACCGTGCCCGCGGTGAGACCCGCCAGGGCCGTGATCTTCGCGAGCGTCAGGTTGGAGATGCCGTGCTCGAAGATGGCGGTCATGGTGGCGTCGATCAGGCGCTGCTTGCTCTCCGGGATGGGCGTCGACGCGCCCGGCTGACGGTTCTCGACGATGGCCATGATTATCCTCCTGTCCGTAACTTGCATGATCATACAGGGGTGGAGGCATCAATTCAATGACTATTTAAGTAACTGAATAAACGTTTAGCCTTGGATTCAGGAGCGCCAGACGACCTGCTGGGCAGGAGCGACTGCGCGGAGGACGGTTTATTGGCGGATCGGGCCCGGAATCAGGACGTTGCGCGGGCGACGGGGGAAAAATCCGCCAGGGGGGAGGCCTGCGGAGGTGTCTCAAGATCGAGACAAGAAATCCTTTAAGTCAGGACGTTACAGGAGAATTCTCGAAGGTTCGCCGACATCAGGGTCCGGCCTCTTCGCTGCGCGTGGCGGCCTTGAACAGGCGAAAGAAGTTGTCGGTGGTCTGCCGTGCGAGGACCTCGGCGGGGACCCCGCGCAGCCCGGCGATGAACTCACCGACGTGTCGCACGTAGGCTGGCTGGTTCTCCTTGCCGCGGCAGGGCACGGGGGCGAGATAAGGGCAATCGGTCTCGATCAGGAGGCGATCGGCGGGGATCGCGCGGGCCACCTCCTGGAGGTCGCGGGCGTTGCGGAATGTCACGATACCCGAGAACGAGATGAGGAAACCGAGCTCCATGGCCTGGACGGCGGTATCGAGATCCTCGGTGAAGCAGTGCATCACGCCGCCCACCTCCTCGGCGCGCTCCTCGCGAAGTATGCGAAGGGTGTCGTCGCGGGCATCGCGGGTATGAATGATCAATGGCTTGCGGCACCGACGCGCGACGGCGACATGGCGGCGAAACCGATCGCGCTGCCATTCCAAGTCGCCCTGCGAGCGGTAGTAGTCCAGACCCGTCTCGCCGATGGCGACGACCCGGGGATGGCGGGCGAACTGGAGGAGCTGCTCGGTCGTGGCGTCACCGTCCGCCTCCGTGTTGGGATGTATCCCGACGGAGGCGAAGACGTTCCCGTGACTCTCGGCAAGCCGGATCACGGCAGGGATGGATTCGATGTCGACCGCCACGCAGAGGAAGTGTCCCACGCCGTTCTCCGCGGCCTGGCGCAGCACCGATTGCACGCCCTCCTCCGTCCCGCCGAGGCTGAGCATCGGGATGTGACAATGGGAATCGACAAACAGTGCGGGCGTCGCCGTCATGCGCTTGCGTGCGGGAGACTGGGTTACCGATCGGCGGGCACACCGTCCGGGGCGGCTACCGTGACCCGCCGTGGGACGGCGGATCCATGATGGTTACATTGTGTGGGTCGCGCGGTCGGACTTGAGCACGCCGGCGAGCAGGGTTTCGATCTTGCCGCGCGTGGCACCCTTGTCGAGCTCGCTGAATTGCACCCCGATCCCCGCGGTCTTGTTGCCCTGCGCACCCTTCGGGGTGATCCACGCCACCTTGCCGGCTACCGGGAGCTTCTCCTTGCCCTCGGGCAGGGTCAGCAGCATGAAGACCTCGTCGCCCAGCTTGTACTGGTTGGGCGTGGGCACGAACAGCCCGCCATTCTTCAGGAACGGCATGTAGGCCACGTACAAGGCCCCCTTCTCGCGGATCGTCAGCGACAGGATGCCCTTGCGGGGCGCGTTGGGATCAGGCGTGCTCATCGGTATCTGGTCCGTTCAGTTCAGTCCGTCCACAGCAGGGCAAAATCCTCCAGCATGTCCTGCGGCCGCACGTTCGAACCCGAGGCGTGCAGCCGCCACTGTTCGAGCAGCAGGGCATGGGCCTGAGTCAGCCTAGCCAAGTCTATACGCTCCGCCGTCGCCTGCAAGACCTCATGCAGATCGGCGTGCTGCAGTCGCTCTACCGGGCCGGCGAACTTGCTCCGAATCAGATCCTGCACCAGCGAGATCAGCACCCGCAGGGTCGTGGTCATGTCCAGGCCTGACCAGCGCGCGGCCGTCGTAATCGGCTCGACCGTGCCCGATGCCAATCCCCGCAGTTCGCCCATCATGCGGCCGCGTTCGGCGAACACCCCTGCCTGTTCCATCGCCAGTGCGAGCAGCGGGCCGCCGTTGGCCAGCCCCAGGGCGCACTCCGCGTCGATGCCCGAATCCAACTTTCCCCGCAGCCACTCGGCCTTCAGCACCCGCTCGCCCCCGAAATCGAGGCGCTGGCAGCGGCTGCGGATGGTGGCCGGAAGGGCGGCCGGGGCATGCGAAACGAGGATCAACAGGGTTCTTAGCGGCGGTTCCTCCAGCGTCTTGAGCAGGCTGTTGGCGGCATTCCGGTTCATCGCATCGGCGGGACCGATCAGTACCACCCGCATCGCCTCCTCACCGGCGGCAGTCAAGGCGATCTGTTCGATGAGTCCGCGGATCTGGTCTATCTTGATCGCACTCGAATCCTCCTCCGGGCAGAGCTGAATCAGGTTCGGATGCGTTCCGGCCGCCAGCAGCCCGCAGTCCCGGCACCGGCCGCAGGCGAACCCCTCGCTGGTCGGCGTCGCGCAGAGCAGTGACCTGGCAAAGGCCGAGGCGAATACGCCCTTGCCGCATCCCTGCGGACCGGTCAGCAACAGGGCATGCGGCAGGCGGCGAGTCTCCATCGCGGCGTGCAGCAGCCTCCAGGCACGCTCTTGCCAGGGATACAGCGTCATCTCAGAGAACCATGCGCTGTACCAGATCGGCCAGCTGCTGACGCACCGCGTCCAGCGATTGCGTCGCATCGACGATCTGGAACCGCCCCGGTTCGCGCGCGGCCCTCTGCAGATAGGCAGCACGCACCCGCTCGAAAAACGCCAGATCCTCGGCCTCGAAGCGATCGCTCTCGCCGCGGTTCCGGGCGCGCGCGCACGCGATCTCGGCGGGAGCATCCAGCAGGAAGGTGAGGTGCGGTCTCAGCGTTCTCTGTACGAAGGACTCCAGCACGGCGATGCGTTCGATGCCGACGCCGCGGCCGCCTCCCTGATAGGCGTAGGTCGCATCGGTGAAACGATCGCAGAGCACGTCGCTGCCGGCCGCGAGCGACGGACGTATGACCTTCTCGATGTGCTGCGCACGCGCCGCGAAGATGAGCAGCACTTCCGCATCGGTGCTCATGCCGGCATGCGCCCGGTCGAGCAGCAGTGCACGAATGCCCTCCCCCAGCGGCGTGCCGCCGGGCTCGCGCGTCTGGACCACGGAGCGCCCGCGGGCCTGGAGCCGCTCGGCGATGAAGCCGATGTGGGTGCTCTTGCCCACGCCCTCGATGCCTTCCACGGTGAGGAAGATCGGGGGGCGGCTCATCGGACGGTCCTCTCCCCGGCGCCTTTCCCGCCAACCGGTCCGAGTTGGTACTTCGCGACCGCCCGATTGTGCTCCTCGAGGGTGCGAGAGAACACGTGGCTGCCATCGCCGCGTGCGACGAAGTACAAGGCGTCGCTGGCGGCCGGGTTCAGCGCCGCCTCGATGGCATCCCTGCCCGGCATCGCGATCGGCGTCGGCGGCAGCCCGTCGCGCGTGTAGGTGTTGTACGGGGTGTCGGTCTCGAGATCCCTGCGGCGGATGTCGCCGTCGTAACTCTTGCCGATTCCATAGATGACCGTCGGATCGGTCTGCAGCCTCATGCCGCGCTTCAGGCGCTGTACGAACACGCTGGCGATCTGCGGTCTCTCGGCAGCGAGACCGGTCTCTTTTTCCACGATCGACGCCATGATCAGCGCCTCCTCGGCGTTTTTGTAGGGCAGTCCGTCCGCGCGCTTCTCCCAGGCCTCGCGCAACACCTCCTGCATGCGTTCGTGCGCACGTCCGAGCAATTCCAGGTCGGTGGTCTTGCGCGTGACGTTGTATGTGTCCGGGAAGAATCGTCCCTCCGGATGCTGTCCGGGATGACCGAGTCGCTCCATGACCACGGCATCGTCCAGGCCTTTCAGGGTCTGCCGGAGAACATCGGATTTCTCGATCTCCGCCCTCACCTGCGCGAAGGTCCAGCCTTCGAGCAGCGTCACCTTATACTGTACGGTTCTGCCGGATACGAGATGATCCATCAATTGCAGGGCGGTCATGCCGGGAACGATCTCGTATTCGCCGGTTTTCAGCTTGCCGCCGATGTCGCGCTGCCGCACCTGCCAGAGGAAATATCGTTCCGGGTGGTTCCACCACCCTCGCTCGCGCAGATCGTTCACGACGGTTCGAAAGGTCGTTCCCGGTTCCACGCTGTAAACGACCGGTTTCTCGCCTATCGCCAGCCGCTCGTTCAAGGCAGCGTGATAGTCGTTGTAGACCGCAACGGCCAGGAAGCCGGCGCCCAGCACCGCAAGGAACAGCAGCTTGACGAGCAGCGCCAGCAGTCGCGCAATCATCTAAAGCTCAATCCATGCCCAGCTCGGCCCGCAGGCGATCCACGACCGGCCGCGAGTCGTATTCCCTGCTCCCTTCGGGCAACAGCATGCGGCGGACCGGCCACAGACCGATGAGGGAATTGGTCAGGAACACCGCGTCCGCCGCGAGCAGATCGGCCAGCGTCATGCGCCGTTCGAGGACCGCCGCGCCGGCGACGGTGGCGCGTTCGATGATCCGCCGGCGCACGACACCCGCCACGCCGCAGCCGTCGAGCAACGGCGTGCGGATCTCGCCGTCGGCGCAAATGAAGACGTTGCTCATCGTGCCCTCGATCAGGTAGTCGTTGGCGTCGAACATCAGCCCCTCGGCGATGGACGGGTCGCTCCATTCGCCGCGCGCGAGCACCTGCTCGAGCCGGTTTAGGTGCTTCAGACCCGCCAGGGCCGGATTGCAGCCCAATCTCAGTTCGCACAGCCTCACCGTGACACCCTGCTCCCGGTTGGCGGGTGGATGATCCGGCCAGGGGCCGAGGGTCAGGATGCGGGTCGGCGAGGGATCGTCCGGGGGGCGGTAGCCTCGCCCGCCCGCCCCGCGAGTCACGATGATCTTGAGCACGAGCGGCCGGTCCTCGACCGGCAGCTTCAGGAAATCGTCGAACAGCCGCTCTGGCGAGGGCGGCGGGATGCGCAAGCGCTCGCAGCCCGTCCGCAGACGCTCGAGATGCAGATCCCAATTTCTCGGCTGGCCGCCCACGACGGCGATCGTCTCGAAAAGCCCGTCACCGTATTGCAGGCCCCGGTCGTACGCCGACACGCACTCCACCGCTTCGCCGTTCACCACCACGTTGCGCATGGCGGTCATCTTGACCGTCACGTTCAGCGGCGGTCAAGGACGTTTGAATATGAGAGTGCCGTTGGTGCCGCCGAAACCGAAGGAGTTCGAGAGCACGATGTCCAGTTTCATCTCACGTGCCTGGTTGGGCACGTAGTCGAGATCGCACTCCGGGTCCGGCGTGAACAGATTGATGGTCGGCGGAGCGATCTGATCGCGTATTGCGAGTACGCAGAAGACCGCCTCGGCCCCGCCGGCGGCGCCGAGCATGTGTCCGACCATCGACTTGGTGGAGCTCATGGCGAGCTTGTAGGCGTGAGCGCCGAAGACCGCCTTCACCGCGTCGGTCTCGGCCTTGTCGCCGAACGGTGTCGAGGTGCCATGCGCGTTGATGTAGTCGATCTGATCGGGATTGAGGCCAGCGCTGCGTATGGCCAGCCGCATGCAGCGCGACGCGCCCTCGCCGCCCGGCGACGGCGCCGTCATGTGGTACGCGTCGCTGTTGGCGCCATAGCCGATCAGTTCCGCGTAGATCCGCGCGCCGCGGCGGCGCGCATGCTCGTACTCTTCCAGCACCATGATGCCGGCGCCGTCGCTGAGCACGAAGCCATCGCGGTCC
>CAZTPK010000010.1:0-14929 GCA_964614765.1 uncultured Gammaproteobacteria bacterium | reverse complement strand
GGCCAGGACGAGGTGCGCAATCCTAGCGTCGGCGCCCCGGGTTGGGTGTGTTGCGAACCGCGTTTTTGGACACCGTCACGGTTTGTGCATCCGCAACAATTCATAGACTAGCACACTTGCTCCCGGGTACGGGGCGCTTCGCGGTTGTACTCTCCCACCTTCGGTGACACACTATTTCTTGAGGGTGCGGAAGAAGAATACCAATCGGGCAGGCATTTTGCGCTGGAGGCTGCAAATATGGTGACTGTTCAGCAGGTGCTGAGAGACAAGGGGTCCGCGGTCTGGTCGATAGGGCCCGACGCCACCGTCTACGAGGCTGTGGAGATGATGGCCGACAGGGGCGTCGGGGCGTTGCCCGTCATCGATTGGGCCAACAATCTGGTCGGTATCATTTCCGAACGCGACTATACGCGCAAGATCGTCCTGCGGGACCGCTCTTCCCGCGCCACCAAGGTGCGGGAGATCATGACCGCGAAGGTATATCACGTCAGTCCCACGGCCAGCATCGATGAATGCATGATGCTCATGTCCGAGCACCACATCCGCCACCTGCCCGTCGTCGACGGCGACCGCGTGGTGGGGATGATGTCCATCGGCGACGTGCTAAAAACCATCATAACCGAGAAGCAGTCGCTCATCGAACAGCTGGAGAGCTACATTTCCGGCACAGGTTGACCCGGCCATGCCGGGACAGTGACAGCGGCATCGTAAACATGCGAGCATTCCTGGCCACACTGCTGGTTGTCGCGTGTCTTGCCGCCGCTGCGTACCTGTACCTGCAACGTCCCACGCCGCCGCCGGCGTCGAGCGCCGAAGCCACCCCGCCCGCACCTGAGACTCCCTCCGCGGAACCCGATACGGGAGCCGCCGTCACCGACAACCCCGCCGCCACCAGCGATGCGCTCGAAAGGGAGGCGCGCGAGTACGTACGCGAGATCACCGAACTAAAGGCTCAGCCGCTGGCCGCCGACAGCGCCGACAACTTCGTGCAGCGGGATCAGACCATACAGCTGCTGCCGACCCAGAACGCCGACACCGTCACACCCGAGAAGCTGCTGGCGGATCCGGAGCTGAAACCGGAGACGCCACTGACCATCATCAGGGACGTCGATCGGATCGAGATCGTCACCATCGAGAAGCTGCAGGAGATGTACGGGCAGACGCCGGATAAGCAGATCAGGGTCCTCGACGGATCGCAGACCAAGGTCACCTCCGTCGGAGCGCTGCTGGCCGAGCATGGCAACGCGCCGGACACCGCCGTCACGATGGTGACAAAGGTCGAGGAGGTTCAATCCACCACCGCGCAGGAGCTTGCGGCCGACTCCGCGCTGGACCCGAACCAGCCAATCCGGGTACTGCGCGGCCGTCAGGCCCTCGACGCCGCGACGGTCGCCGAGCTCATGATGGGCAGCGACGATGCCGGCGCCGATGCCATCTACTACGTTCGCACGGTCAAGGAGACGGACACGCAGGGCATCTGGGGCATCGTTCAGTACGGACTCATCGACAATTTCGGGCGCGGGATCGCAATCCGCCGCGGCGAAGACATCAGCACCTACCGCGTCGACATACCGCGCAACGCCGACGAGATGGTAAACGGTCGCGACAGTTCGTTCCTCGGACGGCTGATCTTCGAGAAGTCGCAGCACAGCTACATCTACAATCTCGAGCAGGGGCGCATGGGACGCAATCCGGACATGATCCGTCCGGGCCAGGAGCTCCTCATAATCCGCTTCACCGCCGACGAACTGGTGGACATCTACAAGCACTTCGTCAACAACCGCCGCAGTTGACGACGGGCCCCTGGTCACGGCCGGGCGATCCGATGGCATAATCGGTGAATTCATGTTCTGCACCCGCCCGGAATGAACCACGACATAACCGCCAGTGCGCCGTGGCGCGCGCTCCGTGTCCATCACGCGCAGGTGGCGACGCTGCACATGCGCGATCTGTTCGATTCCTCACCTGCACGCGCGACGGCCTTCAGCCTCGAGGCCGCAGGCCTTTTCCTGGACTACTCCAAGAACCGGATCGTGCCGGAGACCATGCGGCGGCTGCTGGACTTGGCGCGCGCCGCGGACGTCGAGGGCCAGCGCGACGCGATGCTGGCCGGCGCGATCGTCAACAATACGGAGCACCGCGCCGTACTGCACACGGCGCTGCGGCGACCGATCTCCCAACCGCTGACGGTTGACGGCGTGAACATCATGCCCGCAATCGCCGAGGTCCAGCGGCGCCTGCGCGGCCTGGTCGATGCACTCGCCAGCGGCCGCTGGCGCGGCTATAGCGGACAGCGGATAACGGATGTGGTCAACATTGGCATAGGCGGCTCGCACCTGGGACCCTGCATGGCCACCGATGCACTGAGGGCGCATCATTGCACCGGCCTGCGCGTGCACTACGTCGCCAACGTCGACCCCGGTGACCTGTTTCACGCGCTCTCCCCGCTGCACCCGGAGTCGACCCTGTTCGTCGTGGTCTCCAAGACCTTCACGACCCAGGAGACCTCCGCGAATGCCCAAGCTGCCAGAGACTGGCTGCTGCGAAATTTCGGCGACGCCCGTGCCGTGGCCTCTCACATGGTCGCCGTCACCTCCAACGTCGAGGCGGCGCGGGCCTTCGGTATCGATCCGGCGAACACCTTCGAGATGTGGGATTGGGTCGGCGGCCGTTATTCGCTCTGGTCGGCCGTCGGTCTGTCCACCGCCTGCGCGGTGGGCTGCGACGCGTTCGCGGATATGCTTGCGGGCGCCTACACGATGGACAGCCACTTCCAGCAGGCGCCGTTGGAGGCGAACATGCCCGTGATCCTGGCACTGCTCGGGATCTGGTATCACAACTTCTTCGGCGCCGAGAGCCTTTGCGTGGTGCCCTACGATGAGTCCCTGCGGCACTTCCCGGCCTACCTGCAGCAGCTCGACATGGAGAGCAACGGCAAGCGTGTCGACCGCGACGGCCGCCCGGTGCAGGCGAGCACCGGCCCGGTGCTCTGGGGCGGGACGGGCACCAACGCTCAACACGCCTTCTTCCAGCTTCTGCACCAGGGCGGACGCCTGGTGCCCCTGGATCTCCTGGTGGGCATGAGAAATCCGCGCCCGATTGGGAACCAGCACGACATCCTGGTCGCCAACTGCATCGCCCAGGCCGAGGCGCTGATGCGCGGGCGGACACTCGACGAGACCATGCGGGAATTGCGATCCTCTGGCGTCGAGGAGAGCCGAATCGGGCAGCTTGCGCCGCACCGCGTGTTCCCCGGCAACTGCCCGAGCAACCTCATCGTCTACCCGGAACTCACGCCGCGGGTGCTTGGGGCGCTTGTCGCCCTCTACGAGCACAAGGTGTTCGTGCAGGGCGCGATCTGGGGACTGAATTCCTACGATCAGTGGGGCGTGGAACTTGGCAAGCAGCTGGCGGGCACGGTGCTACGGGAACTGCAGGGGGGCGCGCAGGCCGAACACGACGCCTCTACCGCGGCGCTGATCGCCCGTTACCGCCGCCACTGCGAGGCCGGCGGCGCCGAAAACTGAAGCCGGTCTGCGGGGTCCGCCGTCAGCGCCCGCGTCAGGGGGACGTGTCCGCCATCCTCTCGGTGGTCGACGACAGGCGCTCGATGAGGATGCGCAGGAACACGCGGCAGAACCGCAGCTGGCAGTCCTTGGAGACCTGCTCGATGAGCGTGGAGTTCACCCGCATCAACGTCACGGGCGAGGTCGCGATGATCGAAGCCGTGCGCCGGCGCCGGCTGATGTAGCCCATCTCGCCGAAGCAGTCGCCCGCCTTCAACTCGCCCACTATCGTGTCGCCCTTCTTCACGACCACCGAGCCGTTGATGAGGATGTAGAAGGAGTCGTCGATCTCCCCTTCGACGATGATCTCGCCGCCTTCGTCGAAGCGCTCCCAGACGCTGGCACGCATGATCTCCCAGATCTCGGCTTCGCTGAAACCGCTGAAGAAGTCGAGCCGTTTCACGCTCGCGACCTTTTCCTTGGTGGAGATATCCTCGACGGGCTGATCGAAATTCCTGAACGTGGTGCTGAGGTCTACGGCGATGTCCATGCCCATCTTGTAGCGTCGCCGCAGATCCTTCTGCAGACATCGGTTCACGATCTGCTCGAGCTGCTCCGGAAGATCCGGCCGTACCTGCCGCAGCGGGATGGGCTCCTCGTTGACCACCCGGTAGATGAGCTTCGAGAAGGAATCCCCCCCGAAGGGGTGCCGCCCGCTCAGCAACTCGTACATGACCACGCCCAGCGAGAACAGATCGGTCTGGTTGCCGACGTTGTCCTCCTGGATCTGCTCCGGCGACATGTAGCGGGGCGACCCGACGAACCCGACCGGCAGCGTCTTGGAGGAGTCGCGCCGAGTGACATAGGCGATGCTGAAATCGGCTATCTTGAGATCGCCATCGGGGGTCAGCAGCATGTTGGAGGGTTTGATGTCGCGGTGGATCACCCCCTGCCGGTGCGCGTAGTCGAGCGCCTTGGCGCACTTGAACACGATCTCCAGAACCTTGGAAACGGGCAGCAGCTTGTCGGGGCGGGTATAGGATTTCAGCGTGTCGGCGCCCTCGACGAGTTCCATCACGATGTAGCAGGTCTCGCCCTCCACACCGGCGTCGAAGATGTCCAATATGTTCGGGTGGCGCAGCATTCCCGCCGTGTGCGCCTCGTTGAAGAACATCTTGCGGTAGGTCTCGCCCGACTCCTTGTCACGCAGCGCCTCGGCCAAGGCCACCTTGATGGCGACGGGCCGGGCGACGAAAGGGTCGAAGCCGCGGTACACGACTCCCATGCTGCCCCGCGCTATGGCGTCGATGACGTCGTACTTGCCGAGCTTGCGCGGCAGAGTGTCGGGGCTTTCCAGGAGCGCGTTCATTTCGGGTCGGGCCTTCCGTCGCATGTTACTTGAAAGGCCGCTGCCGGGGATAGCGACTCCGATAACAGTTCAGCCCAAAACCGCCTTCCCGGCCCGCGTCCCAGCGGCGCGTCCGGCCCACCGCGGCCAGCGCGGACGCGGTCGAATCACCTTCGCGGCAGCCGGCGCGGCGCGCGCATCCGGTATAATCGCGCCATGCTCAAGTCTTCGTTTTCGCCCCGCCTCCTGGCTGCGGCGGCGGTGGCGCTCACTCTGGGCGCTGCGGCTGCCTGGCTCACCGATAGCGTCAGGCTGACCCGTTCCGCGCGGGGCACGGAGGGGTTGCTGTGGCCCCCTCCGAAGACCCTCGAGGGATTCGCGCTGCTGGACCAGTCCGGCGCGCCGTTCACGCCCGAGCGACTGGAGGGAAAGTGGTCCGTGCTCTTCTTCGGTTTCACGAACTGCCCCGACATCTGCCCAAACACCTTGCGGCTGCTCGAGAGGGCGTCGCCCGCATTTCCCGCGGATACGCAGGTCGTGTTCGTCTCCGTCGACCCCGAGCGGGATAGCCCGGAATCCGTCGCGCAGTACGTCCGTTTTTTCGATCCTGGCTTCATCGGCGTGACCGGAACGCCGGATTCCATGGCCGAGTTCACCCGCAGCGTCGGCGTGCTCAGCATGCGCACCGAGGCCGACGAGCACGGCAACTACAGCGTCGACCACTCCGCCGCCCTGTTTCTCGTCGACCCGCGGCGGCGCCTGGTGGGAATTATCTCGCAACCCTTTACCGAGGAATCGGTCTCGCGCCTGTACCTGGAAATCCGCAACTTCGTGGAGCGGCAGGGATGATGTGCCGCCGTATGCGGGTGTTCGCCGCGGCGGCGCTGGCCGTCGCGCACACACTTGCTCACTCCGCCGAATCCGGATGGGTGGAGGACGCGTGGATCGAGGAGGGTCCTCGCGACGTTCCGGTCCTGGCCGGTTACGCGACCATCCGGAACCCCACGGCGCGAACGGCGCGGCTGTTGAACGTCTCCTCCCCGCGCGCCGAGCGCATCGAGATACACCGCAGCGAGATCACCGAGAACACCGCGACCATGACGCGCGTCGGCGAACTGCCAATCCCGCCCGGCGGCGAGATCCGCTTCACGCCCGCCGGCCATCACCTCATGATCTACGGCGTCGCGCCGCCGCCGGCGGCCGGGGAGAAGTTGCCCCTGGTGTTCGAGTTCGACGAAGGCCGCAAGCTGACCGTGCAGGCCGTCGTCCGTCGCAGCGAGTCCCCGGCGGGCGCCGCCGAGGACAGCGACCGGGCCGACGGCAGCCACTGATCCGACTGCCCGCGAATGCCATTGGACCGTCTGAAAGTGCTACCGCAGTATCTGCTGCCGCAGCACCTGCTCACCGGTATCGCCTATCGCATCGCGCGCTGTCGAAACCCGCTGCTGAAGAACATGCTCATCCGCGCCTTCGTTCGCCGCTACGGCGTCGACATGGGCGAGGCGGTGCACGAGCGTCCGGTGGACTACCGCGATTTCAACGCCTTCTTCACCCGCGCATTGAAGCCGGGCGCGCGCACGCTGCCCGAGGACGAGTCGGCCTTCGCGAGCCCCGTCGACGGCCGCGTCAGCCAGATTGGCGCCATCGAGACGGAGACCCTGATCCAGGCCAAGGGCCGGCTGTTCTCGCTCGGCGATCTGCTCGGCGGCGACCGTTCGACGGCCGATTCCTTCCGCGACGGCGCCTATGCCACGCTCTACCTCGCCCCGCGCGACTATCACCGTATACACATGCCGATCGACGGCGAACTCAGGGCGATGGCCTACCTGCCGGGGAGGCTCTTCGCGGTGAACCCCGCCAGCGTGAACGTGGTGGACCGCCTGTTCGCTCGCAACGAACGCGTGGTCTGCCTGTTCGAGACCGGCAGCGGCCCGCTCGCCGTGGTTTTGGTCGGCGCCATGTTCGTCGGCAGCATGGAGACGGCATGGGCCGGCCAGATCACTCCGGCACGCCCGCGCGCGATCCGTCGCGAATGCTACGCCCCGGGGCGTTTCCGCTACCGCCGGGGCGACGAGATCGGCAGGTTCAACATGGGTTCGACCGTGATAGTCCTGATGGCGAGGGGGCGGCTGCGCTGGCTGCCAGAGTGGCGGGCCGGCAGCGTCGTGCGCCAGGGGAATGTCCTCGGAACGGTGCGCTGACCGTCCGGTTCCGCTGGCGATCCACCGCCCGCCGAATGGCCGTTCTCAGCCGCGGATGGCGGCGATGCACACCGCCATAAGCAGTCCGGGCATCACGCCCAGCAGCAATACGGCGACGCCGTTGGCGCTGAGGGCGATCTCCGTGTCGCCGCTGGCGTGCACCTCCTCGACGTGCTCGGGTGGTTCGAAGTACATCATCCGGACCACCTGCAGGTAGTAGTACGCGCCGATGATTGAACTGAGCACCGCCAGACCCGCCAGCCAGACGTGACCCGCGGCAATCACCTCTTTGATGACGAACCACTTCGCCCAGAATCCGGCGAACGGCGGCACGCCCGCCATGGAGAACATCAGGATCAGCATGACCAGTCCGAACCAGGGGCTGCGTTGCGAGAGCCCCTTGAAGTCCTGGACGCGATCGGCCTCGGCGCTGCCTTCGCCCGCCACCAGCATGACCACACCGAACGCCCCCAGGCTCATGAGCGCGTAAACTATGGCGTAAAACATCGCCCCCGCGTACCCGCCCGTGTTCCCGCTCAGGATGCCGAGCAGCAGGAAGCCCATGTGGGCGATCGTGGAATATGCGAGCATGCGCTTGATGTTGGACTGCGCGATCGCGACCACGTTGCCCAACAGCATCGAGGCCACGGCCAGCCACGTCAGCATCAGCTGCCAGTCCAGCGAAAGCGGCTGCAGCCCGTCGACAAGCAGCCGCATCGCCATCGCGAAGGCGGCCATCTTGGGCGCCGAGGCGATGAACATCGTCACCGCCGTGGGCGCGCCCTCGTAGACATCCGGCACCCACATGTGGAACGGCACCGCGCCGAGCTTGAAGGCCACCCCGGCGACGATGAAGACCAGTGCGTAGGCGGCGAGCGGATTCTCCCCGCTACCAGCCAGGGCGTTGCGGACGACACTGATATCGACCGAACCGGTGATCCCGTAGAGCATCGAGATGCCGTAAAGCAGCAGTCCTGACGCCAGGGCGCCCATGACGAAGTACTTCATGGCAGCCTCGGAGGCCATGGCGGAGTCGCGGTGCATGGCGACCATGGCGTACAGAGACAGCGACAACAGCTCCAGGCCGAGGTAGACCGTCAGCAGGCTGCCGGCGGACACCAGCACCATCATGCCGAGGACGGCCATCAGCGCCAGCACGTAGAACTCGGCGCTGACGATGCGTCGCGCCCTCAGGTAGTCCCTGGCGTACACCAGACCGATGATCGCGAACGCCAGAATGAAGTTCTTCAGCACGACTGCCATCGGGTCGCGGACGTACATGCCCTCGAAGAGCACGAGGCGCGTGCGCGCGCCGACGTACGTGTTGGCGACCAGTACTGCCACCAGGGCGAACTGCGCGAGCCAGTACGCGGCGTTCTGATCCTCGTCGGCGCTGAACACGCCGGCGAGCAACACCACGCACAGCAGCGCCAGCAACAGGATCTCAGGCAACGCCCCGATGTATTCGGTCATGTTCATGGAACCTTGGACGTCACCACGTTCAGAACCAGGTTCTCGACGCTCGCCCTCATGACGTCGATGAGCGGAGCGGGCCACAGGCCGAACAGCAGTACTGCAATCGCCAGCGCGCCGAGTATGAACTGCTCGCGGCTGCCGATGTCCCGGAGCGCCGCGACCGCATCGTTGGCGACGGCGCCGAAGATCACCCGCTTGTACATCCACAGCGTGTAAGCGGCGCCGAGCACCAGCGTGGTCGCCGCCAGGAACGCGATCCAGAACCCGGCCTTGGCGCTGGCCAGGATGACCAGAAACTCGCCCACGAAGCCGGAAGTCGCCGGCAGGCCGCAGTTGGCCATGACGAACAGCATCGTCAGGGAAGCGAACTTCGGCATCGTGTTCACCACGCCGCCATAATCGGCGATCTCGCGGCTGTGCATGCGGTCATAGAGCACGCCGACACACAGGAACAGCGCGCCGGAAACGAAACCGTGCGAGATCATCTGCACCATGCCGCCGGTCATGCCCATGATGGCGCCCTCGGCCGACCCACTCTGCTGCATGACGCGGAAGACCATGAACAGCCCCAAGGTCACGAAGCCCATGTGCGAGATCGAAGAATAGGCGATGAGCCGCTTCATGTCCTGCTGGACGAGGGCGACGAAACCGATGTACACGATGGCGATGAGCGACAGCGCCACCATCACGCCTTCGAAATAGTGGGAACCGTCCGGCACGATGGGCAGGCTGAATCTCAGGAAACCGTAGCCGCCCATCTTCAGCATGATGGCCGCCAGGATCACCGAGCCGCCGGTCGGCGCCTCCACGTGGGCGTCCGGCAGCCAGGTGTGGACCGGCCACATGGGGATCTTCACTGCGAAGGCCAGGAAGAACGCGACGAACAGCCACTTCTGGACATCGAGCGCGAGCGGCAGTTTGTGCATGTCGAGTATCTCGAAGCTGCCGCCCTTGAAATACAGGTACAGGAGGCCCACCAGCATGAACACCGATCCGAGGAAGGTGTACAGGAAGAACTTCACCGCGGCGTAGACCCGCCGTTTCCCGCCCCACACCCCGATGATGATGAACATCGGGATCAGCATCGCCTCCCAGAATACGTAGAACAGAATGGCGTCCAGCGCCGCGAACACGCCCACCATCACGCCCTCGAGGATGAGGAAGGCGGCGTAATACTGGTAGGCACGGTCCTGAATGACCTCCCACCCGGCCAGTACCACCAGCACGGTCGTGAAGGTGGTGAGGATGATGAGCGGCAGGGCTATCCCGTCGATCCCCAGGTGGTAGTTGATGTCGAATACCGGGATCCAGGGCAAACGCTCCACGAACTGCATCTCGGCGGTCGAGAGATCGAAACCGGTGTACAGCGGAATCGAGAACAGCAGCGTCGCCACGCTGATGATCAGCGACTCCTTCTTGACCGCGAGCGCCGGCGCGCGGGCTCCCGCGAACAGCACCCAGAGGCCGCCGATGACGGGCAGCCAGATGCAGATACTCAAGAGCGGCAGATTCGACATTCTCTCTTCTTTTCTTGTTCCGGGTCGCCCGCGTGCGGCCGAGAAGCCCCCAGGCTCAGCCTATCGTCCGACCCCGTGCACGAAGTAACCCAGCAGCAACAGCACGCCGATGATCATCGCGAACGCGTAGTGGTACAGATAACCCGACTGCAGCCATCTCAGCTTGCCCGATATCCAGCCCACCAGCCGTGCCGTTCCGTTCACTCCGACGCCGTCGATCACCACCCCGTCGCCGACCCGCGACAGGACCTCGCCGGCACCGCGCGCGCCGCCGCCGAACAGGAACTCGTTGAGTTCATCGAAGCCGTACTTGCGTTCCAGCACGAGACGCGGCCACGCGAACGCCTTGGCCAGCAACGCGGGTGCCGACGGCCAGAGCAGGTAGAGTGCCCACGCCGTCACCAGCCCCGCCACGGCGAGCAGGGTCGGCGTCGCAGTCAGACCGTGGACTATCGCGGCCTTCCAGTCGTGGAACTCCTCTGCCAGCACACGCACCGCCTGGTGATCCGCATGCACGACAATCGAGCCGTCGAAGAATCCGTCCTTGAGGATCGCCTTGGCCGCGATCCCGCCGGCGAGAATCGACGGTATGGCGAGAAGAACCAGGGGAGCCGTCACCACCGCAGGCGACTCCCGCGGTGGTCCCGCCTCGCCGTGCCCGTGCCCCGTGTGCGACTCGTCCTGGCCGTGCGCGCCGTCGGCATGCCTGGCCCCGTGAGCATGATGGCCGTGCGCGTCGTGGCTGTCCAAGCGCGGCTTGCCGTGAAAGACCAGAAAGAACATCCGGAAGCTGTAGAGCGCGGTCACGAAAACGCCCGAAAGCACGGCGAGGTAGGCCCAGTGCGCCGCCGGCAACTCGGAATGATGCACCGCCTCGATAATCGCGTCCTTGGAATAGAAACCGGACATCCCGGGGAATCCGATCAGCGCCAGCGAGCCGATCAGGCAGGTAATCCACGTGATCGGCATGTATCTGCGCAGTCCTCCCATGCGCCGGATGTCCTGCTCGTGGTGCAGGGCGATGATCACCGAACCCGCGCCCAGGAACAGCAGCGCCTTGAAGAACGCATGAGTCATGAGATGGAAGATCGCCACACTGTACGCCGATGCCCCCAGCGCCACCGTCATGTAGCCGAGCTGGGAGAGCGTGGAATAGGCCACCACCCGTTTGATGTCGTTCTGCACCAGGCCCACCAGTCCCATTAGGAAGGCGGTCAGCGAGCCCACGACGAGGACGACGTTGAGCGCGGCGTCCGAATGCTCGAACAGCGGCGACATGCGGGCCACCATGAAGATGCCCGCCGTCACCATTGTCGCAGCGTGGATGAGCGCGGAGATCGGAGTCGGGCCCTCCATCGAGTCCGGCAGCCAGACGTGCAGGGGCATCTGCGCGGACTTGCCCATGGCGCCGACGAACAGCAGCAGGCAGACGACTGTCAGCAGCATCCATTCCTGTCCCGCGACGATGCTGACGCGCTGCCTGGCGAGCTCCGGCGCCTGCGCGAACACGTCTTGATAATTCAGCGAGCCCGCGTACATCAGCACCAGCGCGATGCCAAGGAGAAACCCGAAGTCGCCGACACGGTTGACCAGGAACGCCTTCAGATTCGCGTAGATCGCCGTCGGCCGCGTGTACCAGAATCCTATCAGCAGGTAGGACACCAGCCCCACCGCCTCCCAGCCGAAGAACAGCTGCAGGAAGTTGTTGCTCATCACCAGCATGAGCATGCTGAAGGTGAACAGCGCAATGTAGCTGAAGAATCGCTGGTAGCCGGGGTCATCGTGCATGTAGCCGATGGTGTAGATGTGCACCATCAGCGAGACGAAGCTGACCACTGCCATCATCGTCACGGTCAGCCTGTCGACGAGGAAGCCGATCTCCAGATCGAGCGTTCCCACGCTCGCCCACCGATACAGCGACCATTCGAAGGGTTCGGCGCCCTTCAGGACGATGGCATGGAACATCCACGCCGATAACAGGAACGAGGCCGCCACCCCCAGTATGGTGACCCAGTGCGCGCCGGCGCGGCCGACCTGGCGGCCGAAAAGCCCGGCGGCGATGGCGCCGAGCAGCGGGGCGAGCACGATGACGAGGACGGCGGTCTGCATCGGGGGAGCTCAGCCTTTCATCGAGTTCAGATCGACGACGTTGATCGTGCGGCGGTTGCGGAACACGACCACGAGTATGGCCAAACCGATGGCAGACTCGGCCGCCGCGACGGTGAGTATGAAGAAAACGAAGACCTGGCCGGTGAGATCTCCCAGGAAGTGCGAGAAGGCAATGAAATTCGTATTCACCGCCAGCAGCATCAGTTCGATGCACATCAGCAGCACGATCACGTTCTTGCGATTGATGAAGATGCCCGCGACGCTCAAACAGAACAGCACCGCGCCGAGCACCAGATAATTCGACAGCGGGATCATGTGCGCTTCTCCGGCGGCATCTTGACGATGCGCACCCGTTCCTCGCGGCGCACCTCGACCTGGCGCTCGGGTTTCGGATTCTTGACCTGCCGGGTGCCGCGCATGGTGAGCGCGATGGCGGCGATGATGGCGACCAGCAGCACCAGTCCGGCAATCTCGAGGGGGTAGAGAAACTTGGTGTACAGCAGCGCGCCGAGCTCCGCGGTGTTGTTGTAGTCGGCGGCCTTCCGCGCCGGGGCCGCGTAGCGCTCCAGGCCGAAGTTCGCGGAGCCGACGACGAGGCCCATGGCCACGATCGTCGCGACGGCGAAGGCGGCCCCCACCGGCAGGTAGCGGATGAAGCCCTCCCGCAGCCGGGCGATGTTGACATCCAGCATCATGACCACGAACAGGAACAGCACCATCACCGCGCCGACGTATACCAGCACGAGCGCAATGGCCAGGAACTCCGCTTCCAGCAGCAGCCAAAGGCCGCTGCTGGCCACGAAAGCGACGACCAGGAACAACACCGCGTGCACCGGGTTGCGAACTGTGATCACCATGCAGGCCGAGAAAACCAGCATCGCCGCGAACGCCCAGAAGATGAACTGTTCCATTCTCGCGTCTTTCCTGGTCCTATCGGTAAGGCGCCTCGCGGGCCCGGTCGGCGGCGATCTGCTCCTCGTACATGTCGCCGTGCTTGAGCAGCTTCTCCTTGGTCATCAGCAGGTCGCCGCGCGCCTCGCCGTGATATTCATAGTGCCGGGTCTCGACGATCGAGTCCACCGGGCAGGACTCCTCGCAGAAGCCGCAGAAGATGCACTTGGTGAGATCGATGTCGTAACGAGTGGTGCGCCGCGTGCCGTCGGCGCGCGCCTCCGACTCGATGGTTATGGCAACGGCGGGGCAGACCGCCTCGCACAGCTTGCAGGCGATGCAGCGCTCTTCGCCGTTAGGATACCGGCGCAGCGCGTGCAGTCCGCGGAAGCGCGGCGACTGCGGCGTCTTCTCCTCCGGGTACTGGATAGTGATCTTCCGGTCGAACAGATACCGCCCGGTCAGGCTCATGCCCTTGAGAAGCTCCCAGAGCAGCAGACTCTTCAGGTAGTTCATGATCGCGCGCATGGTTTCGCCCTCAGGCCCGGTCGAACCACGGCGGCGCCTCGGCCATCACCAGTACCGCGACCACGATCAGCCAGACGATCGTTATCGGTATGAACACCTTCCAGCCCAGCCGCATGATCTGATCGTAGCGGTAGCGCGGGAAGGTGGCGCGGAACCACAGGAACAGCAGCAGCAGGAACATCACCTTGAAGACGAGCCAGTGCAAGCCGTGTCCGAGGAAGGTGCCGACGTAGGCCGTCGCGAACAGCGCCGGGGTCGACCCCCCGCCCAGCTCGACCAGGCCCTGCAGCGGCGAGAGCCAGCCCCCCAGGAACATCACCGAGGCGAGCGTGGCGATCAGGATCATGTTCGCGTACTCGGCGAGGAAGAACACCGCGAACCCCATGCCCGAATACTCCACGTGGAAGCCGGCGACGATCTCCGATTCGCCCTCGGCCACGTCGAAGGGCGCGCGATTGGTCTCCGCCACGCCGGAGATGAAGTAGACGACGAACATCGGCAGCAGCGGCAGCCAGAACCAGTGCGCGATGCTGCCGTCCTGGTGCTCGACGATGTCCCGGAGGTTCAGACTGCCCGCGGCGATGAGCACGCTCACCAGCGCGAATCCCATCGCGATCTCGTAGGCGACGATCTGCGCCGCCGATCGCAGCGCCCCCAGGAATGCGTACTTGGAGTTGGATGCCCATCCGGCGATGATGACCCCGTAAACGCCCACGGACGTCATGGCCAGTATGTAGAGCAGCCCGGCGTTGATGTCCGTGACCCCCTTCGTGGCGTCCAGCGGTATGACCGCCCAGGCCGCCAGCGCCGACCCCAGCGACAGCACCGGGGCGAGCAGGAACAGGAACCGGTTCGCGCCGGCCGGGACGATGATCTCCTTGAATATCAGCTTGAACGCGTCGGCGATCGGCTGGCCCCAGCCGCGCAGCCACCGGATGCCGAAGAACGTCACCCGATTCGGGCCCCTGCGGACCTGCATCCAGCCGATGATCTTGCGCTCGGCGAGCGTCAGATAGGCCACCCCGAGCATCAGGGGAATGACGAGCGCGATGATCTGCAGCAGGATGCTGGTGACCGTCCACCATGGCGGCGCCATCCAGAAGAACACGTGCTGCTGCAGCCAGCCGAGGATGCTCATGCGCGCTCGACCTTGATGGGCCCGAAAGCCGGGCCGAGCATGTGCAGCGGCCCGGCCGCATCGATCAGCACGCAGGTATCCGGCACACGCGCGTCGATGGCGACGGTCGCCTCGGCCTTCACCTCGCCCTGCACGACCCGCACACGGCCGCCGTCGGCCAGCCCGCGCGACGCGGCATGCCCCGGGCTCACGCGCACCCGGCCGTGGGCCGCCCC
>CAZTPK010000009.1:0-14963 GCA_964614765.1 uncultured Gammaproteobacteria bacterium | reverse complement strand
CAGATGACCTTCGCGATCATCACCCCGGCGCTGGTGGTCGGCGGATACGCGGAGCGGATGCGGTTTCCCGCCATGCTGCTGTTCAGCGCATTGTGGCTGATCGCGGTCTACGTGCCGGTGTGCCATTGGGTGTGGGGTGGCGGCTGGCTGCAGCAGATGGGCATCCTCGATTTCGCCGGCGGCACCGTGGTCCACATCAACGCCGGCGTCGCGGCCATCGTGGCGGCGCTGGTGCTCGGCCCCCGGCGCGGCTTCCCGACGACCGCCATGCCGCCTCACAACATGACGCTGACCGTGATGGGCGCGGGCATGCTCTGGGTAGGCTGGTTCGGCTTCAACGGCGGCAGCGCGCTCGCTGCCAACGGTAGCGCCGGAATGGCGGTGCTTGTCACCCATGTCTCGGCGGCTGCGGGCGCCCTGTCATGGATGGCGGTGGAAACCTATCGCTACGGCAAGCCCTCGGTGCTGGGCATCGTCACGGGAATGGTCGCGGGCCTCGGCACCATCACGCCGGCCTCGGGATTCGTCGGGCCGCAGGGCGCAATTCTCATCGGACTGATCGCCGGCGTCGTCTGTTACTTCGCGACCCAGTTCGTCAAAAGGGTCGCCAGAATCGACGACTCCCTCGACGTCTTTCCCGTGCACGGCGTAGGCGGGATTATCGGCACCATCGCAGTCGGCATATTCGTGGAGGCGCGTCTCGGCGGGGTGGGTCTCGCCGACGGCGTCACCGTGGGCCAACAGGTGATGACGCAGCTCACCGGCGTTGCGGCGACGGTGGGATGGTGCGCCGTGGTGACCTGGCTCCTGCTCAAGCTGGTCGGCGTGCTCACTCCCTTGCGCGTGGCTGCGGAGGGCGAGACCGAGGGGCTGGATCTTGCCGACCATGGGGAGCGCGGCTACATAATCTGACCGTCCTTTTCCGAGCCGAGCGGGCACGGGTGCTGGCCGTGCGTTGGTGCATTGCCGCGGCTCACCGATCCTCAGCCAGGCAGCCTATACCCCTCGTCCCGGCGAGTGCTCGCGGCCTCTTGCGATCGGAGATCTGCGGGATTTCCGGGAATTTCGGGGGCCGCGGAATTGCGCGGGCCGTGATGTGGTCGGCGCGCGCTGCTATTCAAGCCGCGGCCCGACAAGATAAAATGTCCGGAAGTTTTCGTGCTTGCGCCCTCAGTCTGCCCGCGCCTACTGCACACACGTACACCGACTGCAGAGACAACAAGTAAATGGCCGATCAGAGGCAGCTCGTCGACAAAGCGGTCCTGCGGACGCTCATCCCCGTCAGCGCGCTGAACCAGGAGAGCTTTCACGAACTGGCGGGCAAGACTTACGTCGAGGAGGTCCCGGCCGGCAAGACGATCTTCCGCCAGGGTGAGGCCGACCGCAAGAATGCCTACGTCATCGAGGGCGAGGTTCAGATCACCTCCGACCAGGGCAAGCCGATGAGCGTGGTGGGCGGCACGCCCAGCGCCCGGCATCCCTTGGCCAACCATCAGCCGCGACAGCACACGGCGACCGCCCGCACGGCTTGCAAGATCGTGCGCATCGACAGCGATCTCCTGGATGTGTTCCTGACCTGGGACCAGCTCTCCGGTATCGAGGTGACCGAGATCCAGCCGAAGAAGCAGGACGAGGCCGACATCCATGTGGACTGGATGACGCGCATCCTGCAGTCGCGTGCCTTCCTGCAGATACCGCCGGCCAACATCCAGGCCATGTTCATGCAGATGCAGGAGGTCCCGGTCGCCGCCGGCGACGTGGTCATCAAGCAGGGTGACGAGGGGGATTATTACTATATCATCAAGAGCGGCAAGGCGAAGGTCACACGCCCCTCCAAGGCCGGATCGGAGCTCGTGCTCGCGCAACTCGACGAAGGCGACGCATTCGGCGAGGAAGCACTGCTGTCGGAATCCAAGCGCAACGCCACGGTCACGATGGTGAGCGACGGGAATCTGATGCGCCTGTCCAAGTCGGACTTCAATTCGCTGCTCAAGGAGCCCATGCTGTCGTGGGTTTCGCGCAAGCAGGCCGAGGAACAGATCGCCAAGGGCGCCAAGTGGCTGGACGTAAGGCTGGAGAGCGAGTACGCCAACGACGGCATCGAGGGAAGTATCAACATCCCGTTGTTCATGCTGCGACTGAAGGCCGAATCTCTCGACCCCAAGATCGCGTATATCGTGTGCTGCGATACCGGTCGGCGTAGTTCGGCCGCGGCCTTCCTGCTCAGCGAGCGCGGTTTCAAGGTCTCCGTGCTGAAAGACGGCCTGCGCGGCGCCGGCGCGGCGTGATCCGATTGCGGCAGCAATGGCCGCGCGCGAGGGGGCCGTGAGCATCGAGTTCGCCCTCGTCGCCGGATCCGACAACTACTGCGTCTTCGGCAATCCGGTCGCGCACAGCAAGTCCCCCCGCATACACGCGGCGTTCGCGCGCCAGACTCGTCAGAACATGCATTACTCCGCCGTGCTCGTTCCGGAGCGCGAGTTCCCGCAGGCCGTGCGCAGATTCCGGGAGCTCGGGGGCCGCGGCGCGAACGTGACCCTGCCGTTCAAACAGGAGGCGTGGCGCCTTTGCGCAGAGCGGCGGCCCCGCGCGCAGATCTCCGGCGCCGTCAACACGCTCTGGTTCGGCGAGGGAGGGGCAATCGTCGGTGACAATACGGACGGCGCCGGTCTGGTGCGCGACATCACCGTCAATCGCGGGCTGGCGTTGTGCGGCGCCGATCTGCTCGTGCTGGGCGCCGGCGGGGCGGCCCGGGGGATCATCCCAGCGCTCATCGAAGCCGCGCCGCGACGACTCGTGATCGCCAACCGCACGCCCGAGCGGGCCATGGAGCTAGCCGCGGAGTTCGGCGCGCTCTTTCCGGTGACCGGTTGCGGCTTCCAGGCGCTGGATGGCCAGTGCTTCGATGCAATCATCAACGCCACCGCCGCAAGCCTGCACGGCGAAGTACCGCCGCTGCCGGATGGGGTGATCGCGGCCGGAGGCTGGTGTTATGACCTCATGTACGGCCGGGAGCCGACGGCTTTCCTGCGCTGGGCCGCCGCCTGCGGTGTCGCGCGACGCGCGGATGGCCTGGGCATGCTCGTCGAACAGGCTGCGGAATCGTTCTGGATCTGGCGCGGGATCCGGCCGGATACCGGGCCGGTCATCGAATTATTGCGTTCCGGCGACCTATAGCCGCCACCCTGCCCCCTGGGGTGAACACTCGACGCAAAGTCAAGCGGAAAATGCAGCCGCAACGTGCGTTATGCACAGAACAGGCCCGTTGCCAAAATCCCGGGCCCCCGGCCATTAATCTCCCCGCTGAAATCCAGAGAAGTTTTCATAACTTATTGAAAAAACACGTGTAATGAAATGGTCAAAATTTAGCCAAGGTAACGAGGACGACACAATTACGAAGCCTTCGGGATATTTTCGAACGGTAACGCACAGAGTTATCCACAAGCAGTGTGAGTAACTTTTGCAGAGCAATACGTTCAATCGGTTAGCGCGGCATAATGAGGCAGATGCAAAGTTTGTCACATAACCCGGTAGCGCCCGGCTGCAATCGCATTTGAAAGGCGCACGAAATCCGCCACCGACAGCCTCTCCGCGCGGGCGCCGGGGTCCACGCCGGCGCCGATGATCTCCTCGGCGTTGCAGAAATCCCTCAGCGCGTTGCGCAAGGTCTTGCGCCGGGTGGAGAAAGCGCGCGCCACGAGCATCGAGAATGCCTTTCCGTCCTGAGCCCGCTCGCCGGCCTACTGCTGCCGCGGGGGCATCCGGATGACCGTGGACTCCACCTTGGGTGGCGGTGTAAAGGCGCCGGGCCCGATGCTAAACAGCCGTTCGACAAGGCAGTGATACTGAACCATCACCGACAGGCGTCCATATTGTTTGTTGCCGGGCGGCGCGCAGATGCGGTCGGCGACCTCCTTCTGGAGCATGAACACCATGGTTCGGATCAGGGAGGCCTGTTGCAGTAGGTGAAATATGAGCGGGGTGGAGATGTTGTAGGGAAGGTTGCCCACCACGTCGTAGCCCGAGGGCACAGGAGCGAGCTCCTCGAGCCAGAAGTCCAGCGCGTCCCGACAGTGGACCCGTAACCGCGGCGGTGTCGCGCCCAACCGGGCGGGAAGCAGGGTGGCCAAGTCTCTGTCGATCTCCACGACGTCCAGTTCGCCGGCCGCGTTCAGCAGCGGAGCGGTGAGTGCGCCGCGGCCCGGGCCTATCTCCACGAGGCGGCGGCCGGGCCGGGGGTCTATCGCCTCCAGGATGCGGGCGATGATGGCCGGGTCGTGCAGGAAGTGCTGGCCGTAGCGCTTGCGTGGCGGTGGCAGGGGGGCGGCCATCGCGTCAGCGCTGGCGGGCCGGATGCGAAGTCGAACCGGCCGCCATCAGCACCGCCATATCCACTGCCGCCGCCAGGCTTCCGGCATGCGCACGGCCCGTTCCGGCCAGCTCCAGCGCCGTGCCATGGTCTACGGACGTACGGATGATCGGCAGTCCGAGCGTGACATTCACCGCCTCGCCGAAGCCGAGCGCCTTCAGCACCGGCAACCCCTGGTCGTGGTACATGGCGAGATAGGCGTCCGTTGCGGCCCGGCCCTCCGGATTGAAAGCGGTGTCCGCCGACACCGGCCCCCGAAGCCGCATGCCTCGCGTGCGCAGTGTCTCCACGACCGGCCCGATGACATCGATCTCCTCGCGCCCCAGGTGGCCGCCTTCGCCCGCATGCGGATTGAGTCCGCACACGGTTATGCGCGGCCGTTCGCAGTGAAAGCGGCTGCGGAGCTCACGATCGAGGATGGTGAGGACCTCCTCCAGCAGGGGGCCGGTGATCGCCGCAGCGACCTTGGCGAGCGGCAGGTGGGTGGTGGCGAGAGCCACCTTAAGACCCGGCGCCACGAGCATCATCACCGGCAGACGGGCGCCGCTTCGCTGCGCGAGGTACTCCGTGTGGCCCGTGAAGTCGACGCCGGCCTCGTTGATGACCCACTTGTGCAGGGGAGCGGTCACCATGGCAGCGAACCTGCCCTGGAGGCATCCGTCGCACGCCACATCGAGCATGTCGAGCACATGCCGCGCATTGGCCACCGTCAGGGTTCCGGGTACGACCGGCGCCCGGGCCTTGACCTCCAGCACCGTGAGCTCGCTTGCACGGGTGGTTGCTGCGGCGGTTTCGGAGAACGGGCGCATGTGCAGCGGCCGCCCCAGGGCACGCGCACGTTGCGCGAGGACCAGCGGATCGGCGACGGCAACGAGGTGGCAATCGCGATCGGCCTGCGCCAGCTCCACGAGAAGGTCAGGACCGATGCCGGCTGGCTCCCCCGCAGTGACGGCTATTCGCAACGGGACGGCGCCCCTCATGGCAGATGGGAGCGACGGGCTACGGGGCGCCCGGGTCGCCAACCGCATAGGGCGACTCTTCCTCGCCACCGTCCGCCTCCGCGGCGGGCTCCTCCGGTGCGCCGGGCGATGCCGGCGGGACCTCCGCCGCAGATTCCTCCGTGGCAGATCCCTCCGTCGCCTCGGGCGACTCCGGCGCTGCGTCCGATTCCTCGGGTTCCTCCGCACGCGTGACGGCGACGCCGGGCATCCGGTATTCGACGTAGGCCTCGTCACGCAGGCGGCGCATCCACGCCTGCAATTCTTCTTCGGTCTTGCGCTGCCTGATGGCCTCGCGCGCCTTGGCGCGCTGCGCCTCCGCACTGTCGTCGTATTCGCGCCGTTCCAGAACCTGGACGATGTGCCAGCCGAACTGGGTCTGGAACGGCTCGCTGATCTGGTTGGGTTCCAGGGCGTTCATGGCGCTCTCGAAGTCCGGATCCATCTCGCCTGGATTGACCCAACCCAGATCGCCCCCGTTGGCCGCGCTGCCTCGATCCTCGGAGTGTGACCGGGCCAGCGTCGCAAAGTCATCGCCGCCGTCCAGGCGCACCTTCAACTGCTCGAGCTTGCGTCTGGCATCGTCCTGCGACACCGCCTCGCCGGTCCTGATGAGGATATGACGCGCGTGGGTCTGCGTGACCAGGTGGCTCTCCGTGGTGCGCACGTCGGCGAGCTTGACGATGTGGAAGCCGCTCGGGCCGCGCATGACCTCGCTCACATCTCCCGCCTTCATGGTCCGCAGCGCATCGGCCATGACCGAGGGCACCTCTCCGGCCTTGCGCCAGCCCACGTCGCCGCCTTCCAGCGCCTGCTGACTGTCGGAGTGCTTGGCCGCCAGCTCGGCGAAGTCGGCGCCGCCGCGGATCCGTTCCAGCACCTCTTCGGCCTCGCGCTGCGCCGCGGCTATCTCATCCGGTGTGGCGCCCTCGGGCGTGGCGATGAGTATGTGCGAGATGCGGTACTCGGTGTCGCCGGCCGTACCCTGATTGCGCGGGTTCTGCAGATAGGAGTCGATCTCCCGATCACTGACGGTGACCCGATTATCCACTTCGCGCTGCTTGAGTCGGGCGAGAGTGATTTCGTTGCGGATGTCCTCGCGGTACTGCGCGTAATCGTATCCCTCCTTGGCGAGCACCTCGCGGAACTGTTCCAGCGACAGCTTGTTCTGGGCCGCGACGCTGGCCACCGCCTTGTTCAGGGTATCGTCGTCGACGCTCACCCCGGCGCGCTTGGCGTACTGCAACTGTATCTTCGTCATGACCAGCCGTTCCAGAACCTGCCGATTGACGATGTCCTCCGGCGGCATCTGCCCGCCGCGCTGGCTCATCTGCTGTAGGATCCGTTCCTTGAATCGATCGAATTCGCTCTGCATCACGACGTCGTCGTCGACAATGGCGACGATCCGGTCAATCGGCTCGGCGGCCACGCGCATCCCGCTGGCGAGGCCGAGCGCCATGGCGAGCATGGCAATGCCGGCCCGCACGGCGTGGGGCAAGACGAGTGGTTGGTTTCGATACCGCATCGTTCAGGATTCCTCTGGATTGTGCGCGGCGTCGCTGATCCTGGCGAGACCGGGTGGTCGTCGGCCCGCACCCGCGCAGCCCGCGTCCACTTCAAAACTCGTTAGTGTAGCCGGGGATGTTTTTCTTCAGATAGGACGAGGTGCCACGTCCGAGCCCGCCCAGGCCCTTCAGCTCCACCTGCAGGAAGACCGCATTGTCATACTCGCCCTCGGAGGTGCTGATGTATCGCCTGCCGACCAGCCGTACTCCCCAGCAGCAAGCTTCGTACTCCAGCCCGCCGAACACCTCCAGCGTTTGACCCTCGGGCACCGAGTAGTTCCAGCGTCCCAGCAACGCCCAGTTCGGGTTCAGGGGCCAGCGGAACGAAAGGTCGGTCTGCTCGACGTTGGCCGGACGCCGGAAGCGGTAATCGAAGTTGAACAGTTTGTTCTGCCCGGGCCGGTAGCGCAGACGAACGGCACTGCGCTGCGTGAGGTCCTCGTTCGGGTCCCATTGGAGGGCCCCGCCCACGGACCAGGCAGGCGTCACTTGCGCCCAGGCCTCGGCCACCAGCTCGGACACGGGGTCGGAGAAGGCGGTCTCGTCCGGGAGTACGACCTTCCGGTCCTCGAAGTAATAAATCTGGCCGACGCTGGCGCGCAGGCGTTCGCGCCCGCTCTCGGAGTTCAGCAGCCGCGAGGTGAGCGCAAGGGTCACGGAATTCTGATCGCCGAGGCGGTCGATGCTGCTGTACCGGTTGTCGCGGAACAGCTGGCCGAAGGAGAAATCGTAATCGCTGGAATCGAAGACGGGGATGTCATCCTGACCGACGTCCGGACGATAAAGATAATAGACGCGAGGTTCGATCGTGTGGATGAAGGAGTCTGCGCCCAGCCTCAGGCTGCGTTCGAGGAACAGCCCGCTGTCGATCGAAAAGTTCGGGACCGTACGGCTGATCGAGTCATCGCCGAACTCGTTGCCATCGAGCGCGTACCAGGTCTGGTCCAGGGCGATGCGCGGCGTGAAAAAACTGCCTCCCGTCTCGAAGGGAAAGGAGACAAAAGGTCGCAAATTGAAGCGGCCGCCGGTGACGCTGTCGGCACGGTCGAAATAGGTTGTCTCGCCGTGGACCTGAAAGTTGACGTGCGGCATCGGTCGCGCAAAGGACGTGTAATAGTAGATCTGCGGCAGATAGTCGTAGGGCCGGCTCGAACCGGGCAGTGTTCGGTCCACGCTCTGATAACTGTTCACGCGGGCTCGAACGGACCACCAGTCCCGCCCGTAGGTGGCGAGCGCATAACGATTGAGGAAGCGCGTGCTGGTGACGCTCAGGCTGTTGCCGAAGTCCTCCAGGTACTGCTTGTCGGAGACGTTGTTGAAGTCGACTACCAGCCGGCCGCGATCGGCGTCGAAGCTCTGGTTGTGCCGGAACTGGACCAGCCACCGGTCCTCGTCGTTCAGCTCGTCGTCACTCGGAAGAATGGTACCGGCAATCAGGCCTTCGAGCTCCGGCCGGAGATACCTGCCTTCGGCGCCGAGCATGAGGCCGCGGTTGCCGAGATAACGCGGGAACAGGGTGGCGTCGTAGTTGGGGGCGATGTTCCAGTAGAAGGGCGTCGTGATGTCGACCCCGGAATCGCGCGAACTCCCGAAGGTGGGCGGCAGCAGGCCGGTCTTGCGCTTGTCGGACAGGGGGAAGCTGATGTACGGCGTGTACAGCACCGGAACGCCCTTGACCCGAAGTATGACGTTGCGTCCGCTGCCCCATTCCTTGTCGTGGTCCAGGAACAGCTTGCCGGCGGATAGTTTCCAGCTCGGCTGGCCGTCGGCGTCCGGGCAGGTGGTGTACGAGACCTCTTGCAGTTTCGAGACGTCGCGTTGCATGTCGTGCTCGATCAGCGCCGCCTCGCCGCGCCCGCGCGTATCGGTCAGGCGATAGGACCCGCGCTCGAGGCTTGCCCGGTCCTCGCCCATGTCGAGGGTCGCGTGCTCCCCTTGCCAGAACATGGAGCCGCTCCACAGACGTGCATTGCCCAGCGCGTCGACGACATCGTTGGGCTCATCGTAGGAGAGCCGATCAGTGCGCAATGCGCTGTCGTCGCGCACCAGTTCGACATTGCCGGCAAACGTGGAAACGCCGTGCTCGATCAGCGTCGCGTCATCACCCTCCAGGGCCGCAAAGCCCGGATCGAGCCCTTCCGCGGACGGTTTGGCCTCAATCCCGGTCTCCACCGGGCACAGACCCCAGTTGATCTGGCGTGGCTCGCCGGCTGCAAAACCAACGCCCGGCAACACGCCGGCTGCCGCAATGGCAACCCATGTTATCGTTTTTATTGACATTTTTTGCGTAGGCGACGCTGAGATGTCGCCTAAAATCGCACAGAACGCGCCGCGGTTCAAATCCCCCCGGGCGCGCCGTTTTCCCTGCCGGAAACCCCTGCCAGAACGCGATCCAGCATGGCGGTCGGCAGCAGACGCTTCAATACCCAGAAGACGTGCGCCGGCACGGTCAGGCGATAGCGCGCTCGTGGCCGTGGCGACTCCAGGGCGTGCAGCAACGGCTTCATGATGGACGCGGCGGGCAGCGTGAAAGGTGCCGCCGGTCCCGCCGTGGCCAGTCGCGCGATCATCGCCCGATACGCCGCCGCGTGGACGCTCCCGGCGACGGTGTCATGGCGCAGGAAGGCCTGCAGGGCGTTCTGCCGGAATCGGCTTTCAATCGGGCCCGGCTCGATGAGGCATACACGGACGCCCGTGCCTGCGAGTTCCAGCCGCAGGGTGTCGGTCAGACCCTCGAGGGCGAATTTCGAGGCGTTGTAGGCGCCGCGGTAACGCAACGCCACGTAGCCGAGCAGAGAACTGTTGTGAACGATGCGGCCGTGGCCGCGACGGCGCATTACCGGCAGTACGCGACAGGTCAACTCGTGCAATCCGAACAGATTGGTTTCGAACTGTTCGCGCAGCGCGTCGCGGCTCAGATCCTCCACCGCGCCCGGCTGACCATAACCGGCATTGTTGAACAGCGCATACAGCTCGCCGCCCGTACGGGCGAGCACCTCCCCGACGGCCGCGTCGATCGATGCGCTCGAGGTAATATCGAGCTGCAGCGCCTCGAAGCCCTCGCCGGCCAGCGCCTGCACATCCTCGAGACGACGGGCCGTGGCGAAGACGCGGTAGCCGCGTTCCCGCAGCCCTTGCGCGGCGGCGTAGCCGATACCCGAGGAGCAGCCGGTGAGGAGGATTGCCGAGGCCGAGAGGGTTCCCATGGCGCGGGTGCGGGGCGCGCGTCGCCGGCTGCCGAGGCGCGCCTAGGCAGCGCCCATGATGTCCTTCACCTCGGCGATCTGGGCGGCCGCCTCGTCCAGGATTTGCGCGCTCAGCCGGGGATTGGCCGCATCTCCCGCCAGCTTCTTGAAGGCGGGCAGCTTCGGCAAAGACGGGATCTGCGGCGGCTTGCTGGCCTTGCCGATGTAGCTGTGCACCTTGGCGACCACCACCAGATCCGCGAGATCCGGTTGCGGCGCGGGATCCCGCCACCAGTCGTTGGCGTCGCGCACGACCATCTCGAAGTAGTCCGGCAGTTTCCATTCACGTACGATGCTGATGCCGGCACGAACGCGCAGCGCCGCCAGCAGTTGCTCGAGCAGCTGCCCATCGTCGTTCAGCAGGGCAGGGTGTTTGGCGACGTATCCGAAGATTGGCAGCACGCCGATATCGTGCAGCAGTCCGGCGAGCAATGCCTCCTCGGGATTGAAGGTCCGGGTCAGACGCGCCAGCACGTAGCTGATGGCGGCGACCTCGTTGGCCTTCTCCCAGCTCGCGCGCAGATGTCTCTTCAGGTCCGGCACGTCGGACTCGAACAGGCCGCGCACCGCGAACGCAGTGATGAGCTGCCTCGCCGTCCTGGTGCCGATGCGCGTGATGGCCTGCTCGCAGGTCTGCGCAGGGGAGGTGCCGCGGTACATGGCGCTGTTGGCGGCCTTCAGCAGCTTGGCAGTCAGTGCCGGGTCGCGCGTGACGACCTTGGCGATGTCCTTGAGGTCGGCGTCGTCCTGGTCGATGAGCCGCTGTGCGCGCAGCGCCACCTCCGGCAGGCTGGGCAGGTGCAGCCCCTCGCCCATCATCGAAAGTTCGTGTATCTGCAGCTGCTCGGAGAGGCCGGAGTTGTCGAATGGAAGTTCGTAGACGCCGTACTCGGCCTGCGACAGCAGCTTCTGCACGTCGAGCAGCCCGGAGATGTCGAGCCGGACGAATGCGATGGGCGTCACCGCCTTGGCGGAATGCAGGCGCGGCCGCAGCGGCGACAACGGGCGTATCGCGTGCGGGGTGCGGGCGACTATCGTCGACTTGCGGCCGTCGCGGCCGGTGAGTTCGACCGTGCCCTCCATCAGGCAATACATCCACGGGTCCTTGTCGCCGACGGAGAACAGGGTCTGCTGTGGGGCCGCTCGCTCGATGGTTCCCTTGGTAGCCATGACCAGCATGTCGGAGGTCTCCATGTGCCTGAATGGATCGAACCACTGCAGGGCCTCGACCACGGCCTCCAGGGAATTGGTCTGCGTACTGGTCATGTCGTTTCTGTCCGCTGGTTCCGGATTCTAGCATTCCCGGTCAGGCAATTGCGGCGCCCGAGTATCGCGGCCCGCCCTCGCTGCCGCGAGCCCCGATGCCGGAAGGCGGCGATTGCAGCGCGGCGGCGCATCTGGCGTAATTGCCGGCACCGGCAACAAGAAGACGTCGAGGCGATACCGTCATGAAACTCGCAACCTTCTCGCATCGCGGCCAAACCCGCACCGGCGTCGTGATCGACGGCCGCATGATCGACGCGGCCGCAGCGGGCATGCCGCCGGACATGCTTTCCTTGCTGCAGCTCGGCGAGCCCGGCATGCAGCGCCTGCGCGAGCTGGGCGACGGCGGCGCCGCGCCGTCGCTGGCGATGAGCGAAGTCCGGCTCGAGGCGCCCATCCGCCGCCCCCCGAAGTACCTCGCCATCGCGCTGAACTATGCCGAGCACATCAGCGAGACGCAGATGGCGAAGCCGGAATTCCCGAAGTTCTTCAATAAGCAGTCGACCTGCATCGCCGGCCCTCACGACCCCATACACATGCCACGGGTCTCCAACAAGCTCGACTACGAGGGCGAACTCGGCGTGGTCATCGGCCGTCGCTGCCGGCACGTCCCCCGGGATCGCGCGCGCGAAGTCGTCGCCGGCTACCTGGTCTGCAACGACGTCACCGTACGCGACTGGCAGGCGAAATCGGAGACCTTCACGCTCGGCAAGTCCTTCGACACGCACGGTCCGATCGGCCCATGGATCGTCACGCCCGACGAAGTCGGCGATCCGCACGATCTGGAGTTCAGGACCTTCGTCGACGGCGAACAGCGCCAGCACTCCAACACCCGGTACATGCTCTTTTCGATCTGGGAACAGATTGAGGTTCTGTCGACCGTGTTCACGCTGGAGGTCGGCGACATCATAGCCACGGGAACCTGCGCCGGGGTAGGCGTGAAGATGACACCGCGCGGCTATCTAAAGGTCGGGCAGACCTGCCGGGTGGAGATCGAGAAGATCGGCGCAATCGAAAATCCGGTCATCGAGGAACCCGCCGACACGGCGCTGATCTGACGGCGCCGCCAAGCCGTCACTTCGTCCCGTAGCGCATGCGAATGCCGTGAGTCACCGAGAGCAGGATCTCCGCCGGCGACAGTTCCTTCGGAAAATAGCAGCCTGAGATGTTGGCGGCCGCAAGGCTCACGCCTTCCAGCTTCGAGTTTCGGAAGTCCAGTCCCCGCAGGTCGGCGCCGCGGAAGTACGCATCGGTGAAGTCCAGACCGTCGACGTTCATATTGCGCAGGTCCAGCCCGCGCAGGTCCACCCCGCGCATGTCCGGAATCGCGCCCTTGCTGCGGCGCGCATTGAACTCCTGGACATTCTCGTCGCGCAGGAGCTGATAGAGGGGATCCTGGGAGATCTTGGGTCGAGCCGACATAACGGTGTCCTCGCTGAGCAAGCGCATCGCGCTGGTCTTCGTTCAGCTTATCGGCCGGTTCGGCCCGGGCTTTAATCGCCGGCACGGCGGCCCTGCAGCGCCGCCGGCAGCCGCTGGTAGATGCCGCCGAATCCGCCGTTGCTCATGATGAGGATGTGATCGCCGTGACGAGCCATCGCGACCAGGGCAGTGACGATCTCCTCGACACGGGCGAAGACCCGGCGCTTCTCGCCCAGCGCGCGGGTCGCCTCGGCGAGGTCCCAGCCGAGACTCTCGGGCTGCAAGAGCAGCGCCGCGTCGGCGGCGGCGAGCGCGTGCACCAGCTCCTGCCTGTGCACCCCGAGTTTCATCGTGTTCGAGCGCGGTTCGAGGACCGCGATGATGCGCGCGCCGGTGCCGACTCGTGCGCGCAGCGCCGCCAGCGTGACCTCCACGGCAGTGGGATGGTGGGCGAAGTCGTCGTACACGGTGACGCCGTCGATCTCGGCGATCTTTTCCATGCGCCGCCTGACGTTCTTGAAGCCGCGCAGGGCGCCGATCGACGCGGCCGGTTCCACGCCCGCGTGTCGCGCCGCGGCGATTGCCGCCAGCGCATTCAGCGCGTTGTGACGACCCACCGTCTCCCACTGCACCGTTCCCAGGGCGCGTCCTTCGCATAGCACCTCGAAACGCGAGTAGTCCGGCGCCAGCGCCCTTGCCTGCCAGTCCCCGCCCTCGCCCAGCGTCGCGCGTGGAGTCCAGCAGCCGCGCGCCAGGGTCGCGTTCAGCGCGGCATCGCCCGCCGGGCTGATGATGAGTCCCTCGCCCGGGACGGTACGGACGAGGTGGTGGAACTGCGTCTGTATCGCCGCCAGGTCTGGAAAGATGTCGGCGTGGTCGTATTCCAGATTGTTCAGGATCGCGGTGCGCGGCCGGTAGTGCAGGAACTTGGAGCGCTTGTCGAAGAACGCCGTGTCGTATTCGTCGGCTTCGACGACGAAGAACGGCGCCTCGCCCGCACGGGCGGAGGTGCCGAAATTCTCCGCGAGCCCGCCGATCAGAAAGCCCGGCCGGAGGCCGGCGTGCTCCAGCAGCCAGGCGAGCATGCTGGTCGTGGTGGTCTTGCCGTGCGTGCCGGCGACCGCCATGACCCATCGATCCTGCAACAGATTCTCCGCGAGCCATTGCGGACCGGAGGTGTAACGCATGCCGCGATTGAGCACGTGCTCGACGGCGGGATTGCCGCGCGACATGGCGTTGCCGATCACCACCACGTCCGGGGCGGCGCGGAATTGCGCCGGGTCGTAGCCCTCCACGATGGAGATGCCGTTGGCGGCAAGCAGGGTGCTCATCGGCGGATAGACGTTCGCGTCCGACCCGCTCACCCGGTGTCCGAGCTCGCGTGCGAGCAGGGCGATGCCGCCCATGAACGTTCCGCAGATTCCGAGGATGTGTATGTGCATGATCGCTGTCGCGAGGCGTCCTCAACCCTGCGGTGTCGGCAGGAGCAGCGACCCAAGGAACTGGTTGAAGGCGAAGATGACCAGGGCGGCGGCCAGGCCGCCGAGGCGGTCGGAATCGAGGGCGTGGCGATAGACGTGCGCGTTGATCGCTATGTTCCAGAATATCAGCAGCGTGAGCAGCAGGCTGGGTGCGAGCGCATCCGGGTTGGTCTCTCCCGCCAGGTCGCCCCAGTAGATGAGAGGGAGAGCGAGCAGGCTGATGACCAGACCGCTACCGGCGATGGCACAGAAGGTCTGGCGTATCCGCCGGGGATGACGGAACAGCGCGAGCAGCGCCGCCGTCGTCACCCAGACGGACACGGAATCGACCACGCCAGCACGCAGCGCCGTCGCCAACGGATAGTTGATGTAGACGATGAGCGTGCCGACCGCGGCGGTGAGCAGCAGCAGCGCGGCCGTCAGCGCGTCGGTCGACGGCACGTCCTGGGGGCCGCGGCGAAACAGGCAAATGTTCCAGAACAGTTTCGCGAGTTCGCGATCAGGCGTGCTCAAGGCGGCAGGGGAACTCCACGGTCGTATCGGCTCAGGATGCGCTGCCGAGGGGCCGGCGCCGGCCGCTCAGCCCGCGCCGACCGCGCGCTGCGGCTCCGCCGCCGTCG
>CAZTPK010000008.1:0-15651 GCA_964614765.1 uncultured Gammaproteobacteria bacterium | reverse complement strand
CATATACATCGGAGCCGACAACGCCAATCGATCCGATGTCTACAAGAATCGCATACAGCAGAAGCGTCGCCCCGGCAGCAAGGCGCCCTACGGCATTCTCCTTGCCGGTCGCAGCCACAACGTACACATCTACGACAATCAGATTATCAGCGATGACGGTCGTGGGATAAACCTCGACGGCTGGGGACAGGGCGTAGAAGTCGGGGCGAGTGGAAATTTCATATACGGGAACCGCATCGACGTGCAGTACTCCTCGAGCGCCACGGAGGGCGAGTACGTCGAGAACAACGTCTATGGGATTCGCGACAGGTACTCGAGCGGCGACAATACCTTCGAGGACAACACGGTCATGGTGGCGAGCGACGTGCGAGGCGACGTGTTTGGCTTCTTTATCGGCAGCGACGAAGCCGACCCGCTGATGCGGAATATCATCGTTCGCAACAACACCGTCATCGCGCGTAGGGGGAAGGTTAAGGCAAATGAGCCTTACGCCTTCCAGTTCTCGTCGGCTGACTCGGTGGCGGTGATGGACAACAAGTACGTCGCGGACGGCTTTTCGGTGGGCGATGAGGCCGTCGGCAGATTGACGTTGAGCGGCAACACCGTACTCCCGAGGGAATCGGGATCCCCGCCGGCTCCGGAGGGCGTGACGGTGACGCGCTTCCTCGATTCATACCTGGTCGAATGGAGCGACGTCGCAACAAAAGGTGTCTACGAGTATGTAATCTACCGGGACGGAAAACGGCTGCCGATATCGCCACGCGGCGGGACATTTTATGTCGACGTCGGTGCAGCCGAGGCGCGGACATACGCGGTGAGCGCCATGACGCTCGACGGTCGGGAAGGGCCACGCTCCACGGAGGTGTCCACCGAGGCAGCGGCAGACGGCTGGTGGTAGTGCGGCTCTGGTGGCAATCCGGGCGTCCGCAAGAGTCGCCGCAAGGTCATGGAACCAAGCGAAGATGTGCAGCCGGCATGCCAGTGAGTCCGCTTTCGGCTGACCCAATCACTTTGGCAGTGGAATGGCAGATTGTGCGCTACAGCGCGGCAAACTCGTGACCCTTCGCCTTCCAGTACGGGATGAGTCTGTCGAGGGCCTCATGCGTGACCGGAAACTCGTCATGAAACAGGATGATGTCACCGTCCTGTACGTCGCGCACTCGTGCGTCGATAGCGTCGGTGTTTGGGGCGCGATAGTCGATGGCATCCTTGCTCCACATCACAATGCGCTGTTCACGGGCGACGGCGTAACGAAGGAGACCAATTGACAGGTCACCGTAGGGCGGGCGGCAGATCCCAGGCTCCCATTGAGGCAGGATCCGGCGAATCTCGCGCGCGCAGCGATCCATGTCGTCGAGGAGCGCGGTATACGAGAGAGTCCGCGCCGACGCATGGCTGAAGGAATGATTGCCGATACGGTGGCCCCCCGCGTGGATGGCCGAGAGAATGGATTCACGATCGGCGATGCGTTTGCCAAGTACGAAAAACGTGGCCCTGACACCATGACGTTCGAGCATGTCCAGGAGCGTGGGAGTATTAGGGTTAGGGCCATCGTCGAAAGTGAGATAGAGCCGCTTGCGGTCAGAGTCGCCCCGAAACTGGACAGGCATCGCCGCCGAAAGGATACTCGTCCACAGGGCATTCATGGTCAGTCCAGCGTCTTGCTGCGCGAGAGCCGCTTGAGGCGTGTCCAAACGGTTGGTTTGAAGCTGTTCAGTCTCGCAATGTGTCGCGCGGTGTCCGATCCGATGGGTCGGCGAATGGCCCACAGCGTGGCTGTGCGGCGCAGGCCTTCAAGGCAGCCCCGCGCGAAATGGGGCAGCCGGCCGCGTATCAGCGAAAACAGCGCCAACGTGCCCCACTCCCGACACACGGTGCGAATGGCCAGTCCGAGCGGGTAGGTACGGAGCGCGATCCAGTAGATGTTGCGGGCATTGAAGAAGAACTGCCGCCCGCTGGTTCGACCCTGGTTGGCCACGGAGTGGGTGACACTGACGGAGGGCAGATAGTAAATGTCGTAGCCGGCGTCGAGTATCCGCGCGGCCAGTTCGACGCCCTCCTGGCCGATGAACAGGTCCAGGGGATAGGCACCGATCCGCCGGATCATTGCGCCGTTCAGCGCGCAGGCGCCCTCGGAGATGTAGCTGGTTTCGAACAGCCGATCGGCATACCGGGCGGGATCCCGAGGGTGGCACCAGTCGCTGAGGTCCAAGGACAGGTCGCTTTCGTAGAGAATCCTGAAATTGACGCATCCGATCCTGGTGCCGGCCTGGAAAAAGCGGCGGAGGCTGAGCAGTTCCGACGGGTCGAAAAGTCGAACGTCGTCATCCAGGGTCAGCACGATGTCGCCCGACGAGGCCATGATGCCATGCGTACGGCCGACGGCACCATCATTGCTTGTCTGGGGGAGGATACGGAGGTTACCGGGCCGATAGGTACGCGCGAAGTCGCCCAGCGCGGGAGAATTGCCGTTGTCCACGACCAGGATCTCGTGAAAAAGGCCGGCGTGTGGTTCGAGAACCCGTAGAGTGTCGCAGACCAAGCCCTCCCGTTGGTAGGTCACGATAACCAGGGAAATGGTCGGGTTCTCACTCATTGTAGTCGTAATCTCGCGTGCGACGGACTGCGCTTGGGGGCACCCGCTTCGACCTTGTCCGGCACTGTCATCCGGCCCGGTCGGTTCGATTCGGGATCGGAGTCGGGCAGCGCCGCCAGCCAGGCAGAGCGAGCCGAGGATGGTCCTGGCGTAGCCTGCCGCGACTGGGGACGACTCATTCATGGACTGGTATCGACGTTGCCTACGGGCGGCCATACGGATGGGCTGACGTATAATAAACCCTTGGATTACGTGGCCCTAGGGCCGCCTTGACGCTGATTGGTAACTGACACACAAATCCACCGCTTTCCCATTGGGTCGGTATGGGGTGCCGAATAGACTGCAAGCGCCCCGAGAGGGGTGCCGCATTCATCCCGGGACCCGAGACCATTGCCCGGTTTGGCATCCATGGGTTCTGGTAGAGGCCGCGCCGCGAAGTTTTCGCGGCCAGCGCCCGATACAGCTGTGAACGCTCCTTGCGGAAGAGAGAGATTCACCTCATGTCAAAGACCACCGATGCGCCAGCGGCCGGCCGGCCGGGGAAAGGGAACGTGACAACTACGATCAAGGCCGGCGCCGCAACTGCGACGCAGACGGATAACGAACAGCCGGTCAGCGTCTCGACCTGGCTCATCCTCGTGTACGTGTGGCTGTTGACGACAACGCCACATATTCGCTTCGGAACAATCGCCGATATCCATTTTGAGCGAATACTGGTGGTTCTCATCGTGCTTTCCCTCCTGTCCGGGCAGAGGATTGTCCGGTCACTGAATCTTGCAACCGTACTCCTCGTCAGTTTCTTCCTTTGGTGCTTGGTCGGTTATCTCCAATCTCCCTATCAGGACGCGGTCTGGGCCGTTTGGTGGATCGAGAACTATTGGAAACTGATGCTGTTCTACTTCTTCGTAGTCTTGGGTATTCGTAGTGTTCGCGACCTGAAGGTTTTCATCATCGGGGTTGCAGTGATCTCGTTGGGGTATCAACTTCTCTCATGGCGGGATTTCCTGGCTGGGGGCAGATACGTGTATCAACAAGGCGGGAAGCGGATGGTTGGGGTGTGGTCGGGTGGCGGAGTCGGCGCAGCCAATGCGTATGGTCTGCTGGCGCTGTATTCGCTTCCCTTCGCTCAGTTCTGGTTTACGCTCACGCGCCGGAACGATGTCAAGTGGTTGGTCCTGTTTTTCATGGCCGTCTGCTTCGCATCAGTCATCTTCAGCGGAAGCCGGGCGGCAATGGTCTGTGCTCTCCTGTTCGTACTCGTTACTTATGGAAAGAGATTGCTGAGCGTGAAGTTGCTGCTCGCGCTCGCTATCGGCGGAGCGGTTGCATTGAGCGTTATGCCAGAGCATTTGAGGCACCGGTATTTCGATCTAATAGTGGTGAACCAGGAGGCAGTATCGAGGCAAGGCTCAGATAGAATTGCGCAGGAGTCCGCTCAGAGCCGCCTTCAGGGTCTGCTCGATGGCTTTTCGCTCGGGCAGCGACGGCCCGTGTTCGGTTACGGGCCTGGATCGTCGGCATTGGCCCGCGCCGAAGTCGAAGACACCAACATAGCGGTGATTGCCGATGATCCGGAGGCACTGGGCCTGCACAATCTGTACGGTCAGGTGATGGCCGAGACCGGAGTCGTCGGCACGATTCTGTTCGTGGCATTGGTGGCGACGACGCTACTGCAATTGCGGAAGGCACGGCAGGTGAGGATGTCGTCGACGGAGAGCAGCGAGGTTGTACATGCCGCCGCCAAGATGCTGATAACGACGATCGTTCTTCTTCTTATTTATGGCTTAACGGCGCACAGCCTTTTTCGTTACTACTGGCTAGTCTTTTTTGCTACGCACGTCGTGTTGATGGATCTTGTGTTCGACGACAAGAGCAAGCCAGTCAGGCGATAGCCTGGGATCCCAGGGATGCGTACCCCCGCCACGGGCTGCGACGTGGTTCTTCGAGTTTGCGAATCCCCGCGGTGGCCTCACCTCTGAGCCGGCACCAATGTCAAAAGAGATCAAGAAACTCGCGCGGCATTCCATTATCTACGGGATAGGAAGCAGCCTGGGAGCGGCAGGAAGTTTCTTGCTGATCCCCTTGTACACGCACGCGCTCAGCACCGAGGACTATGGCGCGGTCGAGTTGCTCTATCGGCTCTGCAGCATCTTGATGATCGTTATGTTTCTGGGCGTTCGCCAGGCGTACATCCGGTATTTTTTCGATAACCGGGCCGACAAGGTATGGCAGGAGACCGTAACTGGCTCGACAATGGTATTTGTGGCGCTTTCGTGCGCGGCGATACTTGCCGTGGTCTTGCCATTCGAGGGTCTCGTCCGCGACGAGCTGCTCAGTGGACATGTGACGGATACCGTCATGCTGCTTGCGCTCTTGTGGATTCCCTGCGATATGTTCCTCAATGTCGGCATGACGTATTTTCAAATACAAATGCGCTCCATAGCCTACGTTCTCATCAACGTGCTGTTCGTGGTCCTCTATCTGATCGCGAACGTTGTGCTCGTTTACTGGATGCGTCTTGGGGTGCAAGGGGTCTTCCTTGCTCAGATCGGTGTGACCGGGGCCATCGCCGCCGGGGTGATCGCATACATTGCGGCGACGACCAGGCTGCGCGTGTCCGTCGAGATTATCCGAAAGATGGTCATTTTCGGCCTGCCGCTCCTGCCGGCGGCGTTTTTCATGTATTTGATCAACAATGCGGATCGGTATTTTCTGAGCCTCTATTCCGGCCTGGAGGAGGTCGGGGTCTATGCGCTCGCGGCGAAGCTGGGAACCGTAGGTACCCTGTTCCTGATGGACCCCTTCCTGAAGGTATGGTCGCCGTTCCTATTCGACAACTATGACAAGCCCGACGGACCGGTGCTGGTCAGCCGCGTTTTCACATTATTCACGCTGGCATGCGTGTTGGTCGCGCTGGGAGTATCGGTGTTCGCGCCGATCGTACTGCCCCTCGTGACGGGCGACGAATTCGCTGGGGCCATCGTTCTGGTTCCGCTTGCATGTCTGGCCGCCGTGTTCTACAGCATCTCTGGTCTCGCGGACGCAGGAATCCTGATAGCGAAGAAGACGAAATACAAGCCCCTGATTGCGGGAATTGCGGCCGCGGTGGCGGTGGCCGCAAATGCGGCTCTGGTACCTTTCCTCGGGATGTGGGGCGCTGCGATAGCGGCTGTGATGGCCATGGTGACCATGGTGTTCGCGAACCTGCATTTCTCGAACAGGTACTACCGGCTACCGATCGAGTGGCGCCGAATACTACTGGTGTTCGGCGGGGCAATTGTCACATTTGCGATATGTGACGCGGTACTGATCTGGAGCGATCATTCGGTCGCTGGGCAGATTGGCTCCGTGCTTGCGTTGGTCTCCTTCCCGCTGCTTCTGTGGTGGGGGAGGTTCTTCACCTTGGAGGAATTGAGGGCGATCAGGGGTATTGGTCGCAAGAGGAACTAGGAGGGTAGATTGAATCGATTCGGAGCGTCAGTTGTCGCGAGCCTGGATCTACCGTATATGGAGACGCTCAATACGAATGATTTCCGTGGAACGGCTAAATGGTCGAGCAAAGCAGGATAGTTGGGATTGTCGGCGGCGTTGGGCCGTACGCGGGGCTGGATCTGACCCGCAAGGTGCTCGACCAGACGCGTGCGTCGACTGACCAGGACCACCTTAACGTGGTGGTATTGTCGTGGCCTCGCGAGGTGCCGGACAGAAGTGCGTTTCTCCTTGGGAAGTCGACCGCCGACCCGGTGCCGGGTCTGGTTCGCTGCGTGCGAGCGCTGGAATCGCTGGGAGCGGCCGTGGCGGGGATCGCGTGCAACACCGCTCACTCACCGCGCCTGTTCGACCGATTGATTTCCGCGCTCCGTTCGGGCGGAAGCAACATCGTCGTGATAAACATGATTGAAGAAGTGGCTCGCTTCATACGAGTCCATTACCCGGACGTCCGGCGTGTCGGTGTGCTCGCGACCGACGGCACCGTCAGTAGCAACGCGTATGGAGTGGTCATGGGAGTCGAGGGGTTATCGGCCGTCTACCCGGATCCACAGGTCCAGCGAGATCTCGTCCACGCGGCGATCTATGACCAGAACTATGGCATCAAGGCATTCTCGGAGCACGTCACCGGACGCGCGCGTGCGGATGTGCTCGAGGCAGCGCGACATATGGTGATTGAAAAGGGAGTCGAGGCGCTGGTGCTGGCATGTACAGAACTGACGTTGGCGGTCTCGGAGCGGGTTCTTCATGGCAGGCCGGTGATCGACGCGACCGTGGTGCTGGCGCGCGCTTTAGTGGCGGGCGTCGAGCCGGACAAACTAAAGCCAATCGATACTGGAGTCTAGGCGACGGAAATGGGGTTGTCGGAGAGGCCGATGTTGAAAGCAGTGCTGTTCAGGTCTGAGCGCCGTTTTGACACGTTCAAGAAACGCCTGCTTGATTCGGGCGTCGACGTTACGGTACTCGACTTCGATACGCCGGAGTGGATCGGATACGATTTCAGCGGCATTGACATCGTCATCTATTTCCCGGAGTTCACCTACACGTCTAATCACCCCCAGTCGCTCTTCCGGGTGCACGACAACCTGCTGCATATTCATCGTCTGTTCCCGCACCTGCGGATGTTTCCAGACCCGAATACCATCCCGTACTACTCCGACAAGTACCGTCAGTACCTTTTTCTTCGTGGCAAGGGCCTGCCCTACCCGGAGACATTCGCGATAACCTGCGAGGAGGCGATCGATGAGATCGTTCGGCGTCTCGGGTTTCCGTTGGTGGTCAAGAACCGATATGGCGCAGGCGGCGACTATGTGGTCAAGGTGAGCTCGAGGTCGGAGCTTGTGCACCTTTACAGATTGTCGCAGCTCGACCTTTTCCGGCTAGGTGCCTTGCGACATTTTTTGCGTATGCTGACCAGCCGTCTATTTTATTACTACCTGATCCGCGAGCGGCGCATGGCTTATCCTTTTTTTTCTCCCCCGCTGCTGGCACAGAAATTCGTGCCGCATGACAGGGATATCAAGACTGTGGTAGGCGACGGAAGAGTGGTTGAGGCGCATTGGCGGGGGAAGGCGGACGAAGATATGTGGAAGGTGAACATAGACGGTGGCGGAGTAGGCGAGTGGAGTTACGTGCCGCAGGAGATCATCGATCTCTCCGAACGACTGGCAAGGGAATTGAAAGCTACGTGGTTGAATATCGACATCATTCAAAGTGAAGCCGGGTATCTGATTACGGAGTTTTCTCCCGTATGGCATCACTACGCGTACAAGGAGAAGCCCAGCTTCGTGTACAAGGACGACTATAATATCGACGTTCCATTGGAGATCTCCTTGGACCTGGAACGGATCATCGTGGAATCTCTGGTAAGGTCCGCGCAGAGATCGCCAGATTCGGTACGGTCATTTGCGAAATCTAGGGACGAAATACCGACGTAGCGCGATGTCTGGTCGCGCGGCGAATTCATCTGCGCGATCGTGTCCGTGAAATGGAAGAGGCAGTCGACGATGGCAGAACTGTCGCACCTTTTTCTAAGACTGCCGCTTTGGGTCATGGTGCTGCTGCTGGCGCTGGCGAGTGCGGCATATCGCCCGACGGCGGGCGCGGATCTGCGGCGGTTCCGGCACCTGCTCGCAATCGCGGTGGTGACTGTTTATCTCGGCAGCGCGCCGGTCGTGAGCAATGCGCTGACGCTTTATTTGGAGGGGCAGTATCGGCCCGTTGATCTGGACAGCCTGGGCAAAGACGCCGACAGCGTGGTCCTGGTCTTGACAGCGGGATCGTTCAGACGTACGAGGACCGGCTACGAAGCGCGGATCGGGGAGGACGGCTGGGAGAGGCTGCAGGCCGGTATCCGCCTTCACGAGAAGCTCGGAGGGCGGCTGATGTTCTCCGGGGCACCCAGTCCGGACGGGCGATCATCCGTCGCGCGGACGATGGCGGAGGTGGCGAGGCGCCTCGGTGTCCCCGCCGACCGCGTACTGGTCGAGGAAAGATCGACCAATACCTATGAGAACCTCGTTTTTTCGAAATCGATGTTGAAGGGACAGTACGGGCGCGTGTGGCTGGTGACCAGCGCACTCAGGATGCCTCGGGCAATGGCCGTCGCGAGCAAGCAGGAACTGGATGCGATGGCCTACCCGTGCGATTTTCACGGCCACCAGCGGTCGACATGGTGGGCATGGGTGCCGGCCAACCATAGCCCTCTCTCCTTGGAAAAGAGCTTGCACGAGATCATCGGAATGTGGGTGTACCGGGTGCGAAACTGGGCCTGACGCAGGAAGGCCCCGGGACCGTGCGCCAACGTGTCGCGACGACAGGAAGAGCCCAATCGACAATGCGAATTGCCCATTTCATCGGTACGAACTTCGTCGGTGGCCCGGAGAGGCAGATACTCAACCACATCGGAAGGCTCCCCCGCGGGCCGTACGCCGTCCTGCTGATCAGTTTCGCCGAGCCGGGTGGTCACGAGCTGAAACTCGAGGCGGAAAAGCGCGACATTGAATGCCTGCTGTTGCCGGCGCAGAAATGGCGGCTGGTGGCGGTGCTGCGGGAGTTGCTCCGCATCTACGACGAGTGGCGTCCGGACGTCGTCTGCGCACATGGCTACAAGGCCGGGTTCTACACCCTCCTGCTGAAGTTGCTGCGTCGCTGCCGCTATATCGGCTTCTCGCGGGGATGGACCAGCGAGAATCTGAAGATCCACCTGTACAGTCTCTTGGACAAGTCGATTATCCGGTTCGCCGACGCGATCGTGGCGGTCTCGGAGTCGCAGCGCCTGCGGTTGCTGGAGGCCTGGGTCCCGGAGCGCAAGATCCACGTCGTGGAGAACGCGGTGACCGTTCCGGACCAGACCGTATTGAGGAGCGACCCGGGGCAGACCGACATCCGCACGCAGCTGGGCCTGCCCGCGGGCGCGCGGACTATCCTGGCAGCTGGCCGGCTGAGCCCCGAAAAGGGCTACGACGATCTGCTAAGAGCCATGGCGATCGTGAGGGAGAAGGTCCCATCCGCGCACTTGCTGTTGGCGGGAACGGGGCCACAGGAGGCGATCTTGAAGACGCAGACGCGCGAGCAGGGACTGGAGCCGTGCGTTCATTTTCTCGGTTTCAGAAGGGACATCCTCAGCCTGTACGGTCAGTCGGACGTCTTCGCGCTGTCGTCTCTTTCCGAGGGTCTGCCGAATGTCGTGCTCGAGGCCAAGGCGCTGGGGCTTCCCGTGGTGGCGACACGGGTCGGGGGGGTGCCCGAGGTCATCGAAGACGGCAGGACCGGATTGCTCGTGGCGCCGCGCGCCCCCGCTGAGCTCGCGGCCGGCCTGTTGAGAATATTGACGGACCGGTCGTTCGCGCACGCGGTCTCCGTTCAGGCGCGCGAGGACGTCTACCGGCGCTTTGCGCCCGCGAGCCAGACCGAACGTCTGTTGGAAGTCTATCGGGAGGCCATGGCGACATGAACATCGCCGAGCGGCGTCTGCCGAGCATCACCGTCATGCTGCCGGTGCGCAACGAGGAGCGGTTCATCGCGCAGACCCTGCAGCAGATCTACGATCAGGACTTCCCGCGGGAACTGCTGGACGTGGTCGTCGCCGACGGCATGTCGACGGACCGGACCGCCGAGATCGTGCGCGCGTTCGCGGAGAACCATCCGGATCTGCGCATCCAGCTCCTCGCTAATCACAAGCGCCTGTCGAGCGCCGGCCGCAACCTGGCGTTGCGCCATGGCAGGGGCGAGTACTTCCTCCTGATCGACGGACATGTTCACATCCCCTGCCGCGATCTGCTCTCTACCGCGGCGCAACTGGTGTCCGAGCATGACGCCCAGGTCCTGGGGCGACCGCAACCGCTGACACCGCCGGATATCGGCGACTTCCAGAGGATGGTGGCGCTGGCCCGTCAATCGCCGCTGGCGCATTCGCAGGAATCCTTCATTTACTCCCAGTTCGAGGGATGGACGAGTCCCCTCAGCATCGGGGTGATGTACCACCGGGACCTCGTCAGGCAGGTGGGCGAGTTCGACGAAACCTTCGACGCCGCCGAGGACCTCGAATTCAACTACAGGATCGAGCGTGCCGGTCTGCGCTGCTATACCTCTCCGCGCCTCGCGGTGCATTACTACCCCCGCGACTCCTTCTCGGGGCTGTTCCGGCAGACCCGTCGCTACGGCTACGGACGCGCCGGGTTCGTGTTCAAGCACCCGGAGCGTTTCCGGTTAGAGACGATCGTGCCCGCCGGATTCGTGGTCCTGCTCGTCGCCCTCCCCCTGGCCGGATTGAGTCATGGCGGATTCCTTGCAGGCTGGCTGGGCCTGATACTGCTTTACGCGTCGATATTGGCGCTGGAAGGCTTGCGCCTGGCGCGCCGGGCCGGCATCGCATTCAACTGGCGTCTGCCCGCGATCATCGCCTGCGTGCACCTCGGTCTGGGCGTCGGGTTTCTCGAAGGCGTGGCCCGCTGGCCCGGTAAGCTCTGGCGGCGCATATGGGCCGAATCTCGATGACGCCCTGGCGTCCAGGGGTGGCGCGGGCCGGCACGGCGATTAATTTTGCGGGGATGCCCGGGGCGGCCATGCCGTTTGCGCCGCCCGCCGCAGTAAGGGCGCGCCAGCGGCCTGTTCGGAAGTCTTCCAGGTCCGTGACGCAGGCACAGCCGGAATGCCGGTTAGAGCAAAGGGGTTCTGCTAGCATCCGCGCGCCGTGTCGTATCGAAGATTCAGAGCGTTGGCAGAGTTGATCGAGTTCGCGTGGAGCCTGCCGGACCTGCGTGGTTATGCCCTGGCTCGTCGGGTGCTCGGCCAGGAGAAGGCGTTCACGGCGGCCTTCGAGCGGATGGCGCGCGTGCCCTGGCTGCTGGGGATCTACGCACGCAGGGCATTCTATCGCCGGACGCTCTGTGCCGTAGGATGGGATGAATACATCGGTCGGACGGCCTTGTTCAGCCAACCGGATGCGCGGCTCGGTGACAACGTCTTCGTCGGACGATATTGCAGTCAGGACCGAAATGGAAGCATGACCGTATGGCAGCCTCGACGATGACAGGAGACAGGTGGTCGGTTCGCTTTCTCGATGCCGCCGAGGCGGTACGGACTCCCGAGATCCGCGCCGCCTGGGAGAGGCTCATCGCCGCCAGCGACAATCCCGATGCGTTGTACCAATCGCCACCCTGGCTCGAGAATCTGGCGCTCCATGACAGGAGCGCGAACCATTTGGTTGCGCTGGTGCACGACGGCGGGGACGCGATTGCCGGCGTCGTGGCCCTGCGGATGCAGGACCTGCCGCTGAACTTCGACATCGGCGAGCGTTCGATTTTCGCGACCAGGATCCGAGTCGCCAACATTCTCGGCAGTCAGCCGCTGTTGGCCGCGGAAGCGGCCGCGCATGCGCGGCTCTACGACGCAATCGCGCAGCAGTTCCGAGACTGTCGCGGACTGTTCTTCAAGACGCTTCCTGCCGACTCGCCGACGTGGAAGTACCTCCACGAGTACCGGAAGAGCGGATGGCTGTGCCACGCCATGAACGGCCTGCACAGTCACCACCTGATACGCCTCCCGGAGACATTCGATAAATACCTCGAATCGAAGAACAGCCGCACTCGGAGAAATTTCAAACGACGCCTGAAAGGATTCGATCCATCCGTAAGGCCGGGATCCCGGCTGGTGCGTATCGATCGGGCGGATCAGGTGGCGATGTTTCTCGAGACGGCCGCGGCCATCTCGAAGAGGTCATGGCAGTACAGGAATATCGGGGTGCGCGTGATCACCGGCGCCGACGAGCATGCCAGGCAGGCGCATCTCGCGGAGACCGGTCTGCTGCGCTCGTATCTGCTTTTCTACGGCGAAACACCGTGCGCGTTTCTCATCGGTTATCAGTACGCCGATGTGTTCAACGCCACCGAAGTCGGGTTCGATCACCAGCTAGCCGAGGCATCTCCAGGCACGGTGTTGTTCCTGCGCGTCATAGAAGACATCATTTCGGAGAGGCCGGCCAGGTGGTTCAATTTCGGCACCGGAGACGCCGCATACAAGGGCCTTTACAGCAACAAGGTGTACGACGATGCGCTGATGCTGGTCATGCGCGATACCGCTCGCAACCGGATGCTGATTGGTTCTCACGGTCTGTTCATTCGCTTCCGTGAGTGGCTGAAGAGGAAACTGAAGCGCGGCGAGCCGGCGGAGTCCTGACGCCACGTCCCAGGGGGCGGGATCGGGGTAGCGTGTCTGAACACGCGCGCGACGCGTGCAGACGTCACAATCGTGGTGGTCTGAATGCCACGAAGCCGCCGTATGGCTGGCACCATGAACGCCGTGCGAGGCTGGATCCGCCGTGCACGAGCGCCAATGCGGCAGCTTGGCGCTGATTCCGCCGATGTGACGTATCACGACGTCGCGCGCCCGGCAAGGCGGGTTCATCGGCAGGGAAAACGAACAATGATGTTCAACCTCGGGACGAAACGATGACGGCGTCGGACAGTGCTTCGATTACGGTAGAGATCCTGGAGGGACGCGATGGCGCGCTCCCGGATATCAGGGAGGCCTGGGAGCGCTGCATTGCGGATGCGCCCGAGCATCAGCAGTTATTCGGATACGAGTGGTATTCGGCGTGGATTCGGCATCTCGGCAGCTCGGGACCGTGGACCGGGGACAGCCGCATATTGGTGGCCCATGATGGCCAAGGGGCGGTGCGCGGAATACTGCCTTTGGCGAAGCGGCACACCTTTCGCCTCCCATTCTGGTGTTTGCCGGGGTACTACCAGCCGGTACGCGGTTTCGTATGTCACGAGGCCGTGCATGAGCAGGTTTGCGCGGCGTTCGCGCGCGCATTGCTGAAAAGGCAGGGATGGTTCGAGTTTTACCGCTTCGGTCCTACCGACACGGCATACCCGGAGAGGTCCAGCCTGCTGGAGGAGCTGTCCCGGCGATGCCGCCGGCTGGTCAGGTTCGTCAACAAGCCGACCATCGTCGCTCACGACATTCCCGCCTCGACCCAGGAGTATGAGGCGATGGTTCGCGAGCATTCCTCCATGAAGCGCGTCCGATCCTACGAGCGCCGCATGCAGCGGGAGGGAGAGTCCGAGATCCGGCACTACTGCAACCCGCAGGGCGAAGAGCTGCGCGCCATGCTCGAGGCCTGCGGAGCCATCGAGAGGAAATCCTGGCTGGCGACCAGCAAGTCGGGGCAGCCCCGCTACATGTCGGAGGAGAGCCTGCGGTTCTGGGAGCAGGTCTGCGCGCGGCAGCTCGGTCCCAAGGGACAGCTCGATGTCTGGGTGGTCTATTTCAACAGGCAGCCGATCGCCTTCCGGTTCACCCTGACGTCGGGGTCGACACGTTACCTGATCGCCAATCAGTACGACGAGGAGTTCGCGCAGTATCGGGCGGGGTGGATCCTGTATCTGCGCGACCTGCTGAACTGCGCGGAACGCGGCGTCCGCGCAATCGACATGGGCAGCGGCGACGTGCACTACAAGTCAAGGTGGGGGGGGAAGGAGGGGGCCGAGGGCACCGATTTTCTCATTCTCCCGCCGGGACCCACGGGCTATCTGGCCGCGAGACTCATGCACCTGGATCCGGTGTACCAACGTGCCAGAAGAAGGCTGACGAGCTAGGTGAGATGCATGCGCCAGGTTCACCAAGAGGGGACCTGACAAGGACGGCCACGTGGCTTTCCGACCAGGCGTCGGCAGCGGACAGGTCCTTGACGGAGCAGCGCGTGCAGCCTGCGGCTAGGTGCGAAGGTCAGGACCGCCTGCCGGCGTGTTGCGGATGCGGGCGCGTGAGTGTAGTCGGGGAAGTGGCGGCCGTGGCGGGGAGGGGAAGCGCTGGATGAGTGGCGCAAAACGTGCTTGATTTTTCGACACTGCCGCAATCGCTGGCCAAATCGAGGATCCGCTTCGCTCTCGCATTTGGCCCTAACGTCGTGAAATCCTGTTTGGACTCGTGCGGAGGACGGAATGAACGTCAGCGAGAGATGCAAGTCGCTCACTAAGAAACTCATCCTGAGTGTCGGCATGTTGCGAGCCGCCAGCGCCGTCCGGCCCCGTTTCATCGCGATCCTGAAGTACCACTCCATTCGAGACGACCCGGATCTTGTCGACGACTCGATAGGATCGAGCATCGTTCACAGGACAGACGTGTTCAGGGAACAGATGGAACTCGTGGCCAGGCAGTTTAATCCGGTCACCATGGATGACGTGGCCCTGTTCCTGAGGGGCCAGAAGGAAGCACCCAAGTGGCCGGTGGCGGTGACCTTCGACGACGGTTACGCCGACAACTGCGAGGTCGCCGCGCCACTGCTGCGTCGCGTCGGGGTGCCGGCGACCTTCTACGTAACGGTCGATGCGGTGGATGGGGCGAAAGCCCCCTGGTTCGTGCGGGTGCGCCATGCCATCTGGACCACGAAACGCAACAGCTGGCTGGATGTGGAAAGCGGGCGCACGCTCAATCTCGAGAAACGCGAGGATCGAATCAGCCTGATGCGGCGTTCCTGCCGCCGATGCGCTTCGCTGACCGGGCACGCGCAGGAGGAGGCCGTGCGAGCAATCGAGGCGGAGCTGGAGGCCGCGCCGTACAGGGCCGACGGCCTGATGATGAGTTGGGGACAGATCGGGAGCCTGCAAAGCGACGGTCATGCTATCGGTTCGCACACGCTCTCACATCCCAACGTCGCCCATGTCAGTTCGCAGGAAATGCGCGTCGAACTGGTGGAATCCAAGCGCAGACTGGAGGGAAAGCTCGGTGTATCCGTGAAGCACCTCTCCTATCCGCACCCTTGCCTCAATCCCAATTTCTCCGCGGAGTCGACGGCAGTGGCACGCGAGGCGGGTTATGCGACCGCCGTCCTCAGCATCAACGGCCCCGTTTCCCTCGATAGCGATCCTATGTCCATGGAGCGTCTGGCCGTGGCAAGCGATCGCCACGAGTTTCTCTGGAATCTCGAGTGCACCCTCCTGGGCCGACGAGTGTGAGATTCTGCGACGACGCGGCCACGGCAAGCGTCGTGCGCATCAGTGGGCCAGGCCGATGAGCTACTCGGTTTTTCAGGCAGATCTTCCGCGAGAATGACGCGAGAT